>CAZNVR010000008.1:0-16197 GCA_964576655.1 uncultured Legionella sp.
CGAATAAATATCGTGACCGTATCTTGGTACTACAGCAAAACTTAATAAGTGGAGGTGCTCCCTTATCTCAATTTTCAAAAATGAAGAATGACGTACCTTATAATTTTGATTATCTTCTATTTCTATCAAAGCTCTCCGACAATGATTCTTATGAAATTTATGCCGATCCTCCCCTACAAAGCTATTTGAATGCTTTTTTACCTAAAAATACAGTTGAAAAAATTCTGCCGGCTGTTTTCTATGAAATTAGACCAGAATATTTTGATGATTCATTGATCATGATTACAGGAGGTGCTCCTGGATTATATACAATTTGCGAAGGAGCACTTGTATTAACTAAAAAGCATCAGACCTGGTTGGCTTATATAGAGATTAATAATGATGAGAAAAAGCAATTAGTTGTGTTGTGTCCTAAAAATGTTGATTGTGATGTGCAACCAGAGCCGATGAAAAAATGGATAACCAGACTTTTGCCAAATATGGATAATAAGAAAGTCATTTATCAACAGACGTTTCCTTAATTATTTGATGATCAATTTTTTATCAGTACCAACATAGATTAATTACTAAAGGATTATTCGTGAAAAAAAACAAGCTATCAATGCAAACAAATGAAAAAGCAACTCTTGATCAGCCGCATGTTTTTTCAGAAATTGTTGAGTTAATTAACTCAACTCGAGAGCAGTCGTACAAGACAGTTAATACTCTGCTAATTGATTTATATTGGAATGTTGGTCAATATATAAGTATTAAAATACATAATGCCGAGTGGGGGGATAGTGTGGTGCCAGAATTGGCAGATTATATTATACACACTCAACCTGGGCTCCGAGGATTTACAAGATCAAATTTATTTCGAATGCGGCAGTTTTATGAAGTATACCGTGATGATGAAATTGTCGCGCCACTGGTGCGACAATTGCCGTGGACTCATAATCTGATTATTCTCGGTCAGGGTAAAAGTAGAGAAGAACGTCATTTTTATATAAATCAGGCTGTTAAAGAGCGATGGAGCAAGCGAGATCTGGAGAGACAGTTTAAATTGGCGCTGTTTGAACGGGCTGTCTTTCAGCCCAAAAGTGTATCAGCTGTTCTGGCTCAATCACATCCTGAAGCAATTAGTATCTTTAAAGATGCTTATGTAGTTGAGTTTTTAAATCTGCCGGATGGCCATGATGAGGCAGATCTGCATCGAGGCTTATTAACCAAGTTAAAAAATTTTCTGATAGAGTTAGGGCGCGATTTTTGTTTTGTTGGCTCTGAGTACCCACTTCAGGTTGGTAGGCGAGATTTTGCTTTAGATTTGTTATTTTTTCATAGAGAACTGAATTGTTTGGTGGCTTTTGAATTAAAAGTTGGACGATTTGAGCCTGAGTACCTTGGCAAACTATCCTTTTATCTTGAGGCGTTAGATCGAGATGTTAAAAAGCAGCATGAAAATCCAGCCATAGGTGTATTGCTTTGCGCGAGTAAAGAAGATGAGGTTGTTGAGTTTGCTTTAAATCGTACATTATCCCCTGCTGTCATAGCGGAATATAAAACCAAATTGCCAGATAAGAAGTTGTTGCAGGAAAAACTACATGAGTTTTATTTGCAAAATGAATTGTTGGATGATCAAAAGTAAATGTGAATTTATTGTATAGATATGTCGATTAATAAAAGGGCATACTCTAACTATCATTTATTTAGGCAGAAGTGAGATAAATGTATGACTGAAATGACAAAATATTTTTTTGAAGTAAATCGTGATGCACTTAATCAATTGTATCATTATGCGCCGAATGACACCCAATTGCTGGATATTCCATATCATTTGATGGCATTGGATCCTTTTTTGATCACATTTATTGGCCCGCCTATACACGATCCTAGAAAAGGAGCTCTTTTATTTTCGTATTTACGATCCATCAACATAACGCTTTCAATAACAATAGCCGCCTATTTTTTTATAACCCAAAATTACAATAAGCACTTAATTAATGATCATGAAGTGATTATACATTCTGCAATTCTTAATATTTATAGATCGTCCTTAAGAGATTTTATTACTAACTTAAAAGTTGCGGTGGATCAGATGCTAATTGTTTTTTCAGCAAAACATGGTACTAAGGCCAAATATGATTGTATTGGAGGATTTTTAAAGGAAATTCACAAGTACGAAAAATTTAAATACCTTGAATATTTTTTATTAAAATTAAATACCGCAGCAAATTATTTAAAGCATCACGCAGAACAATTAGAAAGCTTTGAAGAAATTCATTTCATTGGTTTAAAATTGAGAGTGGCAGTGCCGGCCTCTCCAAAAGAAGCCTACCAACAAATATGTGCTTACTTAACTGTAAACGAAATAATAGAAAAAACCAAAGAACACGTTGTGTATTATCTAGATTTAGACATATTAATATCAGAATTTAATGAGTTTAAAGAACTTTTTCTTAGGGAGTTAAAGGTTACGTCTGTTGATGAATAGGAGCAGTGAGCTAGCTGTCTGGGAATAATTTACCGGCACCAAATCGGCACCATCTGTAGATAGTTTCAGACCATGAAAGACAATTAGATGCATTTTGGAGAAAGGGCGACAATCCACAGCTGGCATAGCTCTCATGGTCTTTGGTGGTTTTTCATAATTCATCTTAAAAGATGGAAAGCGGGTTCGATTCCCGCCGCATCAATTAACTGATTGATTTAAATCAACAAATTTCATTAATCCTAATTCAAGGTTCCTAGCGGGTTTATAGGTATCTAATAAAGCTAGAATAAAGCTAGAAAAACATGTTTTAAAAGCCATTGAAGGTAATCCAAAGCATACAAATTAATCGAACCTGCTAAATGAGCTAATAAGCATCTGTTTGACAAATAAGTGGCTTATTTGATAAAATAAAATCATAATAAAGTATGAGTGCTGTTATGATCTGTTTTCATTATAATTTCTTTGATCATCCTAAATTGATGGAAAGAAGGAAAATCAGCCAACTATCCGATCGCTATAAAGCAATAGTTCAAGCATTGATTGGATGCGTTTATCGGAAAGAAGGGGATCTTCATTACTTCGTTACACCTGCTGATTACCTTACACTCGGCTTGCCGATACTTGTCACATGCATCAATGAGTTTAAGATACAGCCAGTATATCAGGATTGGAATAAAAGACCTTTGGCTGAAAAAATATTGCTTGGATTTGTATTTATGCCTTACGTTATCATGATAGATATATTACTCCAAGTAACAGCATGTTTGATTAAACTCCCAATCAGTCTTATTCTTGCAGTGCCTTTAACGATATCACTTACCATGGGACAAACAGCGCGAGTTATTTTTGATACAATTCATCCTAATATGCCTGGTCTAAATAATTTATAAAAAAGTAATCATGTCGAGGATAGGGCGGTTTTTTCTATGTAATAACATAGATTTCATTGCAAACAAAATTTAAGCACAATAAAGAAAAAGGACAAAGCTTTCTTGATGCAGTAGATCAATGGTTATCAACCGCAATTTCACAGTTGCGTCAACTTATCGAATCATTATTTAATTGGTTCGCGAAAAAAACGGTATTTAAATTGCAAGTAAAGCCAGGTCTTATCAATGTGCCAATTTTGCACGTACTGAGTCTTCATATTTGGCTTTTTTGATACTCTAATTTTTTGTTCTATCGCCATTGCATGGGTAAAATAATGATACAATGATAAAATATTAATTAAGAGCAGATTATGCAAATAAAATTTGAAGTAGCAGAATGGCTTGATCCAACTGTAAATAGTGAAATCAAAAATATTGTCAATAAAAAGGTAGTGTCTGAGACTAAAGAACGTTTAATGCGCAACTTTAATTCACCAATTGACTATGGCTATAGTTTTGCTGGATTGGATCCAATTAAACAGCAATTCCTCAAAGCCATACGCAATTTTCACGAGACTCATGGTAGAAGACCAATTATTGCAGATATTGGTGCAGGGTTCGGTACAATGACTTGGAAGATTTTAGCTGCGGGAGGAAAGGTTGATGCATTCGAAATTCAAGTTCCCTCAGCTTTAGAACTCAAAGAAAGAATAGATGCAACGAATCCTATACTTTGGAACGGTGAAAGCATAGAAGATATTCTACATGTTTATGCTGAAGATGCATTACGCGTATTATCTAATCCTGAATTTGCAGATAAATATGACTTTATATGGATATCGCAAGTTTTGCATTTTTTGACACCCGGCCAAGTAGAATATTTAAGAACTCTTTTTCAATATACACTGAGACCTAATGGTGAAGTATTTATTGAAGCAAACACATTCGCAAGTTTTCCCCCCATTGATAATTATGCTATTTTAGAAACGACTTATCAACGTGCGAAGCAAAAAGGGCTTGTTTATCCTGGATTTGTCGCTTTCAACTCAGCTACTGTGATTGATATAACTATCAATCGCGTTATTGATATGACTTTCATTGCTGCTTATGAGCAAACGGAGATGGACAAATATCAAATTTCATATCAAACGAATGGCTATGGTACAGGTTATTTAGGACAATCCTCTGATGAAATCATTTTGAAAAAACAGAGGGATTGTGTGCAGCAATATCCAACCCACCAATTTAAGATTAATCGTTTTCATCAAGTGATGCACTTATTTGATGAAGGCTCTTTGAATTATAGCTTTGGTCAACATGGCTTTCATATGACAATTTCTTATCTGGAGTCAATGACTAATCGACAAGTTTCTGTACCTGAAGATTCAAAGAAAAGTTATAACTTAGCTGCTATTTTGAAAAAAACAATGGTGTCTCCACGGTTAGTGAACCCTGCATCTATAAAATGTACCGTTTTTTATCGTTCACCACATAACCAGTTGATTTCTGAGATTGAAAAAAATTGCAATAATAAACTCAAAATGAAGAGCTTTCTCGATGCACTTTATGCAAAAAATTATTCGCTTGCATTACGCAGGGCTTGTTCTACTGGTTTGTTTGATTTCATCAAAATTCTATTTGCTTCCCCAGTTAGTAAGGAAATAGAAATCAACCAAACATCTGGCAATGGTTTTACAGCGTTGGATTGGATTAATGAGGCCAATGTTACTGAGACAGTTAAAATGCAAATTGTTACATTGCTAGAAGAGCGAGGAGCAGTTGGAGGTTCAACGCTTCGTCCATCATTTTCAGGTTGAAAAAAAACACACCCACTTAGGGATATAATCCTGCGGCAGACAATTGCACAATCTCCTAGGATTTTCCAAGGCAAGAGCAGTGAAGTTTAATAGGTTTTATTTAAATGACATTACATATCTCGTTCGAAAACAATCCTAAGGCTCGCGACATCAACGTTCTTGCTGATGGGATTAAAGCATATGCTAAAGAAAAGAAAGCATTACCCCCTTGGGATTATTTTGCATTCTTTATTCGCGATAAGGACAATTAACGTCATGGGCGGTTGTGAGGGTAATGCGCTTTATGGTTGCCTTTATATCGACCAAATCTGGGTCAGTGAAACCATCAGACACGGCGGATGGGGAAACAAACTTATCAATGCAGCTTTAGATTATGGAAAGAAACGAGGATGTACTTTTGCGAGCGTGAATACCATGGACTGGGAGGCGCTCGATTTTTATCAAAAGCTCGGTTTTACGGTTGAGTTTGAACGCAAGGGTTTTCATAAAAATTCAGTGTTATATTCCCTACGCAAGGAACTATCTGAAGAGGAACAGAGTAAAACAAAAGATGCTTCATTAATAGCTGATTTAGAAATCCTACCCGCTACGCTTAAGGATTACCCCATCATTCAAAATATGGCAAGATTTTATGTCTATGATCTATCCCGTGAATGTGGTTTTATATCTGAAGATTGGGCTTGTCCACTCGATGGGCTTTATGAGAGTTCCGATTTCAAATGTTATTTTGAAGATCCATCTAGACGCGTTTATTTAATAAAAGTTAAGCATGAGTTAGCTGGTTTTGTGCTTCTTAACCAAGAAGGAAGTTCTCCAAAAACGGATTGGAATATGGGGGAATTTTTTATTTTAGCAAAGTTTCAAGGTAAAGGAATTGCTCAATATGTTGCGCATCAGCTCTGGGGCATGCATCCAGGGATATGGGAGGTATCGGTTATCCCTGAAAATATAAAAGCACTCAATTTTTGGCGACAAGCCGTTTCAAAAGTTACTCATGGGAATTACGAGGAAAAGATTTGCCAGGTTACTTACGATACGCAGCAGCCTAATAGACATATTTTAAGATTCTCATCAAAAAAAATTGATTTGATGGGTTGAACTTAATTTAAAAGTATTAAAAACGGGCTATCAGATCGATGAAATCTATTTACATTTTTTTCGAAAAACAATACAGAACCTAATCATAATGAAAGGGCATTCTATGCAAACAATTATTTATAATAAACAACTAACCAAATCTGACACCCCATGCATCCATTACAATGATCGCGGATATACGTTGGGCCACGGTCTTTTTGAAACTATACTTGTTAAAAAAGGCGCAATTGCGGCGCTAGACCATCATTGGAAACGTCTTGAGGCAAGTGCACCAATAATCGGTGTCATTGTTCCTTTTACATTCCTTGAGCTTGAGTCAATGATAACGAGGCTTATTATAGAAAATGGCTTGCAAGATACGATTGCTGTTGCGCGAGTGACTCTAACTCATGGCGAATCAGACAGAGGATTACTGCCACTGCAACAACCACAACCAAATTTTTTGATCTCGGTATTTGAATACACTCCTGTGACACGACCGTTTACTGCTTTAATAGTAAATACACGAAAAAACGAACATTCAGCAGCTGCTAGAGTGAAATCAATCAGTTATCTAGATAATATTTTGGCAAAACAAGAAGCGATGTCTCAAGGGTATGATGAAGCAATTTTATTAAATACGGCATCGAACATAGCGGATGGGGCGATCTCTAATATTTTTATGGTTAAAAATGACCAAATTTTTACACCTCCCCTTAGTGATGGCGCATTGCCGGGAGTTATGCGTAGTATCTTACTACAAGAATGTAATCAAATTTTCCCTATAATAGAGACATCTATAACTTCAACGGAATTATTGCTCGCCGATGAAGTTTTTTTGACTAATGCTTTAATTGGAATAAAATCTGTTCATAAAATGAATATGAAAGAGTTTAGTTCATTCCTGACAGCAAACAAACTTGAAAAAATATTACGTGAAAAAAACTATATTTGATTAGAGCATTAGCTTGGCTTACTCTTTAGAACTAAACTGCAGGCTTATATTCCAGTTGCTCAGTCGTATATGTTCTGGATTTGTCTAAAATACGCAGCGCATTTAATATTTCCGGATCTAATTCGTCCAACGTTTTATAAAACATTTTATCCCACGTTTTATCATTTGATTTATCCGCCGTTTTATCATCCAATTTACCGGCCAATTGTAACGCATGCAGGTACATCAGTATTTCTGCAGGAAACTTATCATAATGATTCAGTATGCCGCTCTCATAAAAAACCTGTACTTCCTGTGCTGTTAATTGAGCAGCCATGCTTGTCAGTACAGAGAATACCAGATGATACATTTCACTTACATGGTCTGAGAGGCAGGCTGTGAGAAGACAACTTCTACAGCAACGCAATATATATTCACGATGTTTCTCTTTTAGTATGCGGGGTGACAATTCTTTAAAAATCAAAAAATTAGTTGCGTATGTACTATGATGATTGAAAAGACAATACTCAATCTCATCAGGCCTTAATTGACTAACGATTCTTTTTAAATACAGAAATAATACAGCATAATCATCGTGTTCCGGTTGCTTAATCATGTCCGGAATGTTAGTCATCGTTTGAATAAAACCATCCAGAATCTCTTTTGTATACTCTAAATTGTGATTGAGTTTCAATGCTATTTTATATAACAGCTCATAATACTCTATTTGTTGAGCAGCCCCATTGTCCTTATCCATTATTTTATTAATTGAACCAAAAAATTTACGAACATACTTTTCGTTTAAACTTGATTTGGCGATTAAAATATCGAAGGTTTTTAATACGGTCAATTTAGCAACAGGACACATGTAGAGCATTTTGATGGTATCTTCAAGTATATCAAAAACTTGTCTTTCGTTTAATCGAGGAGCCAGCGCCATTCTAAGCACCCATTGATTGGTGATACGAAATTGATCCCCTTCACGAGCATGATCTAAACCAGAATGATATTGCCATCTATCTGCAGCATATACTTCCGCGATAATCTCATCACCAAGAACAGGAACACTGGCAATAAACGATGCTAGCGCATCACGATTGTTTAATATTTTATCATACGTTGATTGTGTTAACTCTCTAAAAAAATTCAAACCACAGGCTGACCAAGACCATACATTTTCTTCCTTGAACTCTGTCGAGTTCGACGTTAAATTTATATCAGGCCTCGTCTTGTGAAGACTTTTTTGTATACAGACGTCAAGGACTTTCCTTGTTGTATTAAGCTCCTGCTCATCCAGTATGTTATTCAACTTGCATAAATAAAATGATCCATATAATTTATGCCGTGGTGTTGAACATTCTGAATCCATGGCATCGTAAACTGCACACAAAAACTGCCGGGTATCGTTCTCAGATAGTTTGAGGCTCGAAAACAAGTAAGTTTGAAAAAACTTGTTTTGATAGGAAATATCTGCTGGCGATTCATGCTTCGAAAATAAAGCCAGTATTGCAGCTTTTTGCCATCGCTTGTCTGCAATCCGCAACGTATAGTCCAATTCGGTAATATATTCATACAAACGCTCAGAAGTTTCATAAGAAAAAACCGTACTTAGAACCTGATCAGACATGTCTGAGAAAAATGAACGAGCCATATTATTTACTCTGTAGTTTTGGAGCGCTAGTCTGTATTTTTTAATCAGCACCGGTAATTTTTAAAAAAGCCAATTGGTTTATTTTACTTACAATAAACCAGGCTGGTCTGGTGTCTCCTGAGGAGTTTGCTCTATGCCTTCAATCTGGTCCAATATTTGGGACAGCAAAGATACTTTGTACATATGTCGAATTTTACTCAAAAAATCAATTAAGTGCAAGTTATTTTTATATCTTGATCTTTTTTTTTGCCCTTTTTAAAAGTTGGTGCGTTGGGCTGACATTATCATGAGCACAGGCATACTTCAAAAATCAATTCTAATCAATAGAAAAATTGCCTATCATGCAATTTAAAGAATGCTCTAAGCAGGCATCACTAAATAATTTGGTATCCATGAACTCAGTGTTGGTGTCGATATTAAGATAGTTTTGAATTTGAATGATCAGCACAAATTTATCTTGAACTGCTTGGTAAACAGGTATGGGGGTGTTTATTCATACAATCAGGTGCGGAATCCGAGGTAGATAGTTTAGCAGTTAAAGTGAACACAGTTTGAGAGGTAATGGTCTCAATACAATGAAGAACCTGTTTTGCTGCATGATCGCTGCTCTTAATATCTGAGCGGTCAACTTCATCATCACCACCTTGATCATCTAATTTATTACTCACCGCTCGCACGGCAAGCACTGGTAATTGAGTTAACCAGCCAGCTTGATAAATAGCGGCACTTTCCATATCAATGACCATCGAGTTTTTTTCTTTTATTTGATCAAAAAGTTCTTTAGGTGCGGGGAAATGGTTACTCGTTGCAATTCTTCCATGAAAAAGACTGTATCGAGAGGCTAACGGCAATGTTGCAGATGTTAAAAGCCATTCATTTCCTGAATAAACACGCGGAGTTTTTTCTTTTTTATTTGGATTAATTAATGCACTTTCAAAAGGCGTTCCAATGACTGCGTCATGAATTGAGAGAATATCTGCATCAAATGCGTCTTGACCAACGACAACATCGCCAATATTTAATTTGGGATCAATTGCTCCTGCAGTACCTGAAAAAAAGACAGCATCCAGCGTTAAATGAGTCGCTAATGTTGCCAATACTAAAGCTGCATTGGTAGTTCCCATGCCAGTGGTAGCAAGATAAATAGTAGCGCTAGCTGTATGACAAGAGATGACCTCAATAAACTTAATGTTAAATGAGGTTTGCGAGAGTAGGGTTTTCTTGTAGTAGTCCTGCTCCTCTGGAAATGCAGATAAGATTAAAATATTCATAATGATTCACAACCTTTATTTTTGCATAATATTAACACAAAATCACGTTGTAAGCCATGTTGTCTTTGATTGGTTAGTCGTCAATACAAGCGTTATGCAACTCGTTCTGCTAATCAGGTTTGATTTTCTGAATCAAACTGTTCTGCTCTTTTAATTACTTTTCTCAGGCAGAAGTTAGCAGGATGTCATCGAACATCTCATCATCAAGCTGTTTAACCAGGTCTTCTCCAACAAATAGGGTTGCCTCTATACTTTTATTTTAGAGCGCACCCGACTTAAACCGCCATCTACAGCTAAGACTTGTCCAGTAATCCAGTTGTTTTCAGGATTTAAAAGAAACACAATGGCACGAGCAATATCGTCTGGTGTACCAATTCGGGCTAGGGCATGCATTGCTTTTGATGCATTCAAAACCAATGAATTTGATGTGATTTGTGCAGTCAGTGGGGTATCTGTCATTCCTGGTGCGATCACATTAAACCGCAAATTTAAATGTGCATATGTGGATGCGGCCGATTGTGCAAGTCCGATAATCCCGGCTTTTGCTGCAGCAATCGCTTCATGATTAGCCAGACCAACCAGTGCTGCAGCTGATGAAATGAGTACGACGGCACCACCGGTTTTCATATGAATTCCAGCTGCACGAACCGTTGCAAACGTCGTGGTTAATGACGAATCAATGACTGCTTGATATTGTTCTTTTGAGGTAGTATGCGCGCTTTTTAATAATAAAGACCCGGCACAATTCACAACACCATCTATAGGGCCTGCCTTTTTAAATACCTCACTAACGGCATCAAAATCAGTGGCATCCAATAGCGCATGAGGTTCAATTTTTGTGTTATCTCGAGCCGTAGTAAAGACCGTGTCTCCTTGAGACGTTAAGATATTGACGACTGCTTGTCCAATAGCGCTGCTCGCTGCAATCACTAAATAGTTTGCCATAATCTATGATTCCTTTTAAATGGGTTTTTCAACCGTATAAATAATTGATTTTCTATTTCTTGTCATTTTTTTCTAATCCATCTGACCTAGCTCAATATTGGATAAAAATTTTTACATAATCAATGGTAATCACGCTATTGTTTATGACGCATTAAGTATCCATATTACGGCATTTAAATATCCAGCAAAAAGTAGCCAGATAAAATAGGGGATCAGCAAGATGCAACTGAGTTTATATGTCTTGTGGGTGATGATAATCGTTATCAACGTTAAGATACTCATCGCTGTGATACAAAGAACGCTCGCACCAATCCAATGAAAATAAAAAAAAAGTGGTGTCCAGGCCCAGTTTAGTACAAGTTGTAAAATGTAAAACACAAGGGCTAAATTCGCCTTTGGCTGATGACGATATTGCCAAAGTGCATAACCTGATACAGCGATCATGCAATATAAAATAAACCAAACGATAGGGAAAACACTACCTGGTGGCGTAAGGAGTGATTTATGCAATGTGGGGTACCACGATACAAGATCATGTCGCGTGATGATGCCCAGGAAATAACCTATGATCTGAAAAACCAAAATCCAAAGTAGTGCTCCGTTGATTTTTATTGACATAAATACCCTTAGTGAGCGATGCGAGTTACATATAACGTTGAGCGTCTTGTACGCTGCCCCTGCCATCATGTACAGGTTGCGAGCTAAAAAAATCCATATATTTATTTGTGTTAGTACCCGTTAATAGTGTTTTGAAATCATGTAAGTTTAGTTCGGCTAATCGTTCAAATGCTATGTCATGCTCCATTAATTTTATCAAGCCACTATCATCGTTTAATAATATTTCAAGTTTTAATTGGCCAGAGGGCGATTCGGCTAGCCACTTTATTTGCTCAAATAGTATGCCATTATTTTGCATGAAGCGTCGCGTAGCTTCAAAATGATCTAAAACCATGGGTAATACATTGGGTGGCAATGATAAACATTGCTTTTGTGTGAGCTCACATGGTCTGGAAAATTTTTTATTAAATAGGCGAATGGATGATTGCAATGATTTTTCGCAATGATTCGGAGTTGCTCTTTGGCTAAGTTTTAATGCCTCTACGCCACAAATGTCAGCTAAACAATTCAAAACATCATTAATATTGGGTGTATTCGTATACGTTTCCATGACGTGTTGGAGTTGACGTTCAATATAATCTGTTGATAGACCAAGCGCCAATTTCCGTTCAAGTCCTTTTTTGAGCGTATAAACATCATCCATAGAAAATTGTTTAAGAAGCACGCTGTTAAATGGTTCTAATAAAGCTGCCGCTTGATTTGCGTTAGAGCGAATTGCAATGTCTATGTGAGTGGGGGATGAGGTGTTTGGAGCAGATAAAACCGCTTTTTCTATATGGGTTAGCGCTGTTGTTTGTATGTTTTCCGATGATGGGGGGGGTGGAGAAACAAAAGCTGCGTTCTCTGTTATATTATTAGCGAATAATCTCCGTATATTTCGCCAGGCATGTTGAAATATGTTTTTTCTAGGCTCTTGTGTGGTTTGCATTATTTTTATTATCCGTCATGATGTATATTATTTTTTTCATGAGGTAGAAGTAGCCCCACCACATCAATGTTAAACATAGCTAAGTTCAGGCTGCCGAGTTGATGAGGATGCGATCAAGAGCATAGTAACGGTTAATCATGGTATGCCATGAAGACCGGCTGCTTCTGCTTCAAGTGTGAGCGCCTCAAATACTTTTTCACAGGTTTCGTGTCGCTCTGGCACCGTGACTAAATTGTTTTCTATCGCAGATTTTTTATCATCAAAAACCGTTAAAAGCTTGTTCCAATCGTCTTGTTTGATGTCTTTAGGGGTAGCACATAGACATTCTCTTTGCGAGAAAATAAAATATGCTCCTCGTTTAAATAGCATACGACATTCTTATCTTTAGCGCCAACAAACGCTGTTTTTTTGTCAACATGCCCTAAACAGGATTGATTATCATTGTAGGCAGATATTAATTGTTTTCAACAGAGTCGAAGCGGTTAATATTTATTTCAAATGATTTGTATCTAGTCTTTTTTGATGGGCTCATTATACGTCTGATAAGTAAGGGGGAGGATAAGACTCAGAGCGATTACTTGATTGGATGATCTTCCGCGCATAAAAACGCGGAAGATAGCGGTTTTATTAAATAGTAAAACGAATACCCCCTGAGCCCATATTGTAGTATTGAGCTCCTAACAATGTATTCCAGCTGCTTGTTGGTGCGTGAGTGAGGTAGTTTGTTGAGCCAAATGTAAAATGAGTATCGCCGATATAAAGCCAACGATATTCGCCAAATACACTTAAGTGTTTATTGATAGCAAAATTTAAGCCCACTTTGGTTTGAGCGGCAAATGCAGCTGTTGTATTGTTGGGATTGCTATTATAGTGATTAACATTTTCTTCAAGTGGTGATGTTTGTGATGAACTTGCATGTGAAACAGATAAAACAGCACCGCCTATCCCGGCGCCTATAAAAGGTGTTAAGCGGGTATAATTGGCTAGGTTAAGATTTAATACGGTGTTGGCAAGAAACACTCCTGTGCTTAAAGGATAGTTGAGGAGAAAATCGTGCTCTTCAATTCTCAACATATCATTATTGATTGCATGGCCGTTAAATGCACTTTGTCCTATGTAGTAACCTTCTAATTCGATAGCTGGGGATATGCTTGCTTGGTTCTTGAAGGCATTTAAAAAAACATCCCCCCATTGATACCCAACATGCCCGCCCACCATATCTATATTTCTGCTGTTTGTATGCCCAAAACTATTGATGGCTAAAGGGCCGCCCAGAATTTCTGAAAAGAAAACGGTACCATATTGGTTGATATTTACTTGATTGGATGAACCTCCTCCGCCAAACGCACCAAAGTATATTTTTTCAACTGTAGAGGTTTGAGTCGGCCCCATTGTGCCGGCATGTATTTCTGTGCCATTTAGCGCGAATAGAACACCAACGAGAGATGTTGCATAATAAAAGCTGCGTGTACATTTCATTTTATACGTCCTTGTGATGGTTTTTAATTCAAATAAAACACTATAGAATAATGCAATGAAATTCAATGGGCATGGAGAAATAACAGATGTTGATTAAATTAATGCAAGGGGTCATGGAGTTTAAAAGTAATTCTTTTATTCATATGCAATCGATGTTTGAAGAATTAAAAAAAGGGCAGCATCCTGAAACACTGTTTATTACTTGTTCTGACTCTCGTGTTGTCCCAAATCTGTTTACTAACCAGAATCCAGGTCAGTTGCTTTTTGTGCGTAATCCGGGAAATATTATTCCTCCATATGACCCTTTGTCAGCGTCTAGTGAAGCCGCAGCGATTACATTTGCATTCGAAAAATTTGATATCAAAGATATTATTATTTGTGGGCACTCACAATGTGGAGCAATGAATGGATTATTGCACATGGAGGATACACCTTCTGCGGTTTCTAGGTGGATAGAGCACGCAAAACCTGTGTTGGATGATCTATGTGAACATCTTGATGTGGATGAAAAATTAACGCAGGTTATTCAAAAAAACATTGTGTTACAGATAGAGCATTTAAAAACATACCCGATGATTGCGGAAAAATTGGCATCTAACGCATTGACTATTCATGGATGGTTATATGAATTTGAAACAGGTAGTGTATTTATTCATGAGTCAGACGCCAATAAATTTGTACTGCTAGAGGAGTCTGATTCATTAAGAAGAGCGATTGATGAACGACGCAATAAAATTGTTAAGCAAGCCGCGATAAATTATCTTAGTGGATTATCACCAGATGTTTATAATCAAATAATGCCTTTGTTAATGAATGACATCCAACCCATTTGGGATCATATTAAAGACGCGGTGTCGAAGGACTTGTGGATTGAGTTAGGTAGTGTCTATAAAGACCCTACAGACGAAAAATTTGTTGAATTAGTTGAGTCTGGTTCGCAACTAAAAATAACAGGTCTTCATCGTTCAGAAGAGCAATGCGCAATGCAGCAGATGGGTTTTTTTGCTGGAAAATCTTTCGTAGAACGTGATGGGAGTACTGAAAAAATGTTATCTCACCATCAAGGCAACTGCTGTTAATTAAATCCGGTGTCGTGGTATAGACAAATTACGCACCTTTGTGTGCGTAATTTGAATCATTTTGATCAGTGTTTGGCATCTAAAGGGCGGGCTTTTCGCTCCTGACTCGCGCACTCACCGATTGATAATTCCTGCCATAACATGTTAAGTGAGTTTAGCTCGAGCCTAGGAATCCCTTTAAAAAAAGCATTACGATTCGCAGGACTCACCGTTGGTTTTTGTCTAAATAATGCTAAAAATAATATATGTTGATTGGGTGTTGGTTCATATTGAGACCGGTATATCTTGTTCAACAGTCTTTGATAGCCTGCAGTGTTGCGTAAGGTCTTGCATGTGGTTAATTGCTTCCAAATATCTTCTCGATAATGTTCTAAGCTGTTTAGTAATGGCGCATGGGTTTGATGAGCTATTTCAGTATTCATCAGATGCTTTATCATAGATTTCAATATATCGTTGTCATTCAATAGGATTTGAATCATGTTTTGATTATAATTTTTTTCCATTAGCACTTTTTCAATGGCTTGTTGTGGATTAATTTTCTCTTCATGTTTAAAAAGAAGTGTTGCAACATCCTTGTGCCCATGTTCACATGCGAGCATGATTGCGGTACTCCCCTTATTATATTCCTGAAGATGTATTCTGGGTAGGATGTCGATTAACGTCTGTATTACGTTGATATAACCATTGATAGCAGCATAGCCGAAAATTGCTTCTTTTTGTGAGAAGGTAGTGTGAGCTAATATGATCTGAGAGCTCGTTGCTTTATCCTGTTTTATCGCAAGTTCCATTGCGCACGAAACCTCTAGAATACTTAATTCTTTATCGGTTAATAGCAAAGCAAGGCTTTCTTTATGTTCATATTCAGTGGCTATCAATAAAGCGGATGAGCCATGAGGATTGACATGATTAATTTTAACGTCAGGCTCTGCTAACATTGAACGAATGGTTGCGATGCTTTTATTTTCAGCGTCAGTGCGTTTTAACTGTTTTGATATGCAAGCTGTTAAAACGGTTATCATTAAGCGAGTCCAGCCTTCCGAATGCAACTCTGTGATAGGT
>CAZNVR010000008.1:16207-19389 GCA_964576655.1 uncultured Legionella sp.
GTACCCCTTGATAAGTGCATCCTATGTCGATAGTTTCAGCAACAACCACTTCTTTTTTAGGGGCTGTTTTTGTCATTTTCTTTCCATTTTTGGTCCAGGAAATGGTTATTGTTTCTGACATAAGTCATTTCACTATATAGGTTAATAGGTGTGCATTTTACTTTTTCATGGATTATGTGTCAATTAAGTATCTATTTTGATTTTTTTGAGGTCATTTTGAGTTTGGGTTATTGTTTCTTTCACGGTTTTTTCAAGTTCCAGAAGAAATGCTTTTGCGGCAAGACCACCTGCAAATCCTGTAAGGGTTCCGTTGGCACCAATCACGCGATGGCATCCGGCTATGATTGAAATGGGATTTTTGCCATTTGCAGCCCCTACTGCTCGCATTGCTTTGGGATGATTTAAGTCTTTTGCCACCTCTCCATATGTACGTGTTTCTCCAAAAGGGATTTGTGTTAAATAATTCCAAACTGATTTCTGGAATTTGGTTCCGTTAAAGTCCAATGGGATATCAAAAGAGGTTCGATGGCCTGAAAAATATTCGTTTAATTGGGATTCAGTTTTAAGGAGAATAGGAAGATGAACCTCTTCTATTTGAGGCATCAAATTGACTCGACCAGTGCGTTCAATAGGCCATAAAATGGCGGCTAATCCTTTGGCATTTGCTACCAATCTCAGTTCTCCAAGAGGGCTTTGAATTATTTTAAAATAATACTGGATGTTTGTTGGTTGTGTGGTTGTCATGTTCTTTATTTCCAGTTGATTTATATCGTTTGATGAAATTGGATGTTGTATGGTATGAAAAATCAATATACCAGTCTTCATCGTGTAGCGTCTTGTCCAATGTTGGTATCTCAAGGAACTAATGGCATCTGGATTTGACGTTATGCATGATGGAATAGACTTCATTATCCCCAATGATGATGTGATCAAGCAGGCGCGCATCAATCAGAGCGAGCGCTTCGCTGAGTCTATGGGTAACTGCGATATCATTAGGGCTTGCATCCGTTAATCCTGATGGGTGATTGTGTGCAATAATGACCGCAGCAGCATTTAATGTCATAACACGTTCAATGATAGGCCGTGTGTGTACAGTGGCAGAATGAATTGTACCGCTAAACAGCTCTTCGTAAGATAAAATATGGTGTTGATTATCTAGAAAAAGAGCGACAAAAGTCTCATTTTTTTTATCACGTAATTGGCGTTTCAAGAAGGCATGGGTTTGTTGGCTGTTGGTTAATTGCGTCTCTTTTTGCAGGCTGATAAAATCACTGCGTTTGCATAGTTCCAAAGCTGCTTGTAATTGAACGTAACGTACAATTCCAAGACCATGAACTTGCTGGAAAGAGTGTAAATCGCTGTTAAGTACACATCGAATGTTGCCAAATTGTGTAAGTAAGTCATGCGCTAGCTGTACGCAAGATTTATTTGCGCTGCCTGAACTGATAAATGCGGCTAATAATTCTGTGTCAGAAAGGCTGCGTGCCCCAGATGTTAATAGTTTTTCACGTACGCGTAATTCGCGTACCAAAGGTTGGCCTGTCATTTTTATTCCTTTATGGCAAGGTTTGTGTTGTGATCGAATATATTTTCATTAAAAAAGCTGAGCTATGCAAGATTTTGTTAACAAAAAGATAGTGTTAGGTATTTGTGGAGGAATTGCTGCGTATAAATCAGCACTTCTTGTGAGAGAACTTACTCGTTTAGGCGCGTTGGTGCGTGTGGTTATGACAGCCTCTGCGCAAGAATTTATTACGCCCATGACTCTACAGGCGTTAAGTGGCCATGAGGTGCGTGATACGCTATTTGATTCACAAGCCGAACGAGCAATGGGGCACATTGAACTTGCACGCTGGGCTGATTATGTATTGATAGCCCCTGTCTCTGCAAATTGTGTGGCAAAAATGGCGAATGGTTTAGCGGATGATTTATTATCCACGCTTTATCTAGTGACAGAGACGCCTGTTATCATTTGTCCTGCCATGAATCGAAGCATGTGGGCTCACCCAGCCACACAAGCCAATATCAATGTCTTAATGAAACGAGGCGTGATTATTGTCGGCCCTGAGGACGGTTCCCAAGCATGTGGTGAGTATGGTTTGGGACGCATGAGTGAAGTGGAGACCATCATTGCTGCTTTACGAACTTATCGAGTGAATCAATTATTGCAAGGGCTGCGTGTTTTAATTACGGCAGGTCCAACGATTGAAGCCATTGATCCTGTTCGATATATTGGTAATAGAAGCTCAGGCAAAATGGGGTATGCTCTGGCTTTTGCGGCTAAGATGGCTGGTGCTGATGTGACATTAATTAGCGGGCCTTGTGCATTGCCACCACCGCCAGGGGTTGTATTGCATCAGGTGAGTAGTGCTCAAGAGATGTTTGATGGTGTTATGCAACACTTGCAAGATGAGATGATTTTTATAGGAGCCGCCGCTGTTGCAGATTTTCATGTACAACAAGTTGCAACACATAAACTTAAAAAACATCAACACAATGAGTTAACACTACATTTAAAGTTGAACCCTGATATTTTGGCTAGTGTCTCTGCAAGTAAGAAAGCACGATTTGTTGTAGGTTTTGCGGCAGAAACCACACAGGTTTTAGAATCCGCACGTGCAAAATTAAATGCCAAGCATTTGGATATGATTGTTGCGAATCAAGTTGGCGCAGGCTTAGGGTTTGATACAGACGATAATCAAGTCACCGTACTGACTTCAACTCAACAGATGAAACTGGAGCGTACGCATAAAATGCGACTGGCGGGTGAAATCATTGCAATTATTGCAGAAAAAATGCACTATTCAGCAAAATAAATTTAAGGAAAATTATGCAACAGGCAATACAAATTAAAATTCTGGACAAGCGAGTAGGGGATTCAATTGCCCTTCCCAGTTATGCAACACCGGGTTCAGCCGGACTAGATTTACGTGTATGTATTGATGAGCCTTTACAAATAGCACCCTCTGAAACAGTGTTATTGCCTACAGGATTAGCCATTTACATTGCTGACCCCTCATTAGCTGCGGTTATTCTGCCTCGCTCAGGTTTAGGTCATAAACATGGGATTGTCTTGGGGAATTTAGTGGGACTCATTGATTCAGATTATCAGGGTGAGTTAAAGGTGTCTTGTTGGAACCGTAATCATGAACATTTTACCATTAATCCAGGTGAGCGTATTG
>CAZNVR010000008.1:19399-20173 GCA_964576655.1 uncultured Legionella sp.
TAGTTTTTTTACCTGTGGTACAAGCGGCTTTTTCGGTGGTGGAGTCATTTACCACAACCAGTCGAGGTGAGGGTGGTTTTGGTAGTTCAGGGAGAATTTAATGCAACATACTTATAAACAGCGATACATTGACCGAAGTGTATTTAGAGCGTACGACATAAGAGGCATCATTGGTGAGCAGTTAGATGATGATGCGTTTTATACCATTGGACGAGCGTTAAGCTGTCGTTTGCGTGCCTTAGGTCGAGCAGATATTGTTGTTGCTCGTGATGGGCGTTTGACGAGTGATCATCTTGCAGCAGCACTAATAAAAGGATTATTGGATAGTGGGATTGATGTTGTTGATCTAGGATCTGCCGCAACACCTGTGATGTATTTTGCAACACATGTGCATGGAATTGATAGTGGTTTAATGGTTACAGGTAGTCATAATCCTGCTGATTATAATGGGATTAAGATGATTTTGGCAGGTACTACGTTGGCTGATGCAGATATTCAATTGTTGCATGAAATGGTTGCTCGGGGCGATGTGATTCATGGTGTGGGCCAATATCAAACCTATGACATTATGCCTGAATATATCCAACGTGTTGTCAGTGAGATTCATCTTAAGCGTCGCTTAAAGGTGGTGATTGATTGTGGGAATGGTATTGCAGGGCCAGTTATTCCTGATGTCATCCGACAATTAGGATGCGATGTGATTGAATTATACTGTGATGTTGACGGACGTTTTCCTAACCACCATCCAGACCCAACTGTTGAGGAAAATTTAGT
>CAZNVR010000009.1:0-19873 GCA_964576655.1 uncultured Legionella sp.
GATTTTCCATCAATAACCAATGGACGCGTATTTAAGCTATGAGAAAACATAGGCACCATCACAATAGCATTTAACTGTGGGTGCATAATCGGCCCGCCTGCAGATAAGGCATAGGCAGTAGACCCTGTGGGTGTAGCTAGAATTAGACCATCTGAACGATAGTGACTGACAAACTGATTATCAACATAAACATCAAATGCAATTAAATGCGTTTCATTGCCACGGCTTAGCACCACGTCATTGAGTGCATCCCCTTCAAAATAAACAGTCTCTTCATCATGAATGCGCGCATGTAGTAAAAAGCGGTTTTCTTGATGGTATTTACCCGCGAGTACCGCGCCTAAACGCACTTCAAGTTCATGGGGCAATATATCGGTTAAAAACCCCAAACGGCCTCGGTTGATACCAATCACAGGTACATTCACTTGAATTGCCATTCGTGCTGCAGATAAAAGACTACCATCACCCCCAACCACAACAATAAGATCATGTCGAGCATTCATTGCATCGCGTGGTAATGTGGGCAAAGGTAAATCAAAACCAACTGCAGTATCACAATCAAGATATGTTTCGATTTTTTGCAGGCGTAAGTACCCTGCCAATCGATGCAATGTCTCACTAATATCCTGATTTGCGCGGTGTTGCCGCGCATACAGAATAACTCGCTTAAACTGCGATTTGGCCATAGAGACTATTTTCCGTCATCGTTGTTTGAACGTGAAGTACGTTTACGATCATTTTCTTTCAATTCTTTTTTACGAATACGAATTGATTTAGGCGTCACTTCAACCAGTTCATCATTATCAATAAACTCTAATGCTTGTTCTAAAGAGTATTTAATAGCAGGCGTTAATACGATATTTTCATCTGTACCTGATGCACGCATATTCGTTAATTGTTTCTCTTTAGTCACATTCACAACCAAGTCATTGTCACGTGCATGAATACCAACAATCATACCTTCATAACACATGGTTTGTGGTTCAACGAATAAACGGCCACGTTCTTGCAAGCTAAATAGTGCAAATCCACGTGCTGTGCCATTGCAGTTAGCAATTAACACACCGCTGTTACGTTTACCAATACGAGCTTTTACTGCTGGGCCATAATGATCAAAAACGTGATACATTAATCCGGTACCCGAGGTACTTGACAAAAACTCGGTATGAAAGCCAATTAAACCACGTGTTGGAATGCTATAATCCAAGCGCACACGACCTTTGCCATCCGGAACCATGTTTTGCAATTCACCACGTCGCTCACCTAATTTTTCCATGACCGTACCTTGATGATGCTCTTCAACGTCAACCGTTAAATTCTCATACGGCTCAAGCATTTCACCATTTTCTTCTTTCATGATGACTTCTGGTTTGCAAATAGCTAACTCATAATCTTCACGACGCATCGTTTCAATTAAAATAGACAAATGCAATTCACCACGACCTGATACACGGAATTTATCAGGATCTTCAGTATCTTCTACTTTTAACGCAACATTATGTAATAATTCAGTTTGCAAACGTTCGCGGATTTTACGACTGGTGACAAACTTACCTTCCTGACCTGCAAAGGGTGAATCATTAACCTGGAACGTCATGCTAATTGTTGGTTCGTCAACGGTTAACGCAGGCAATGCTTCAACGGTATTGGGATCACACACCGTGTCTGAAATATTTAATAAATCAATACCCGTTATCGCAATAATATCCCCTGCACGAGCTTCTTCAATTTCAACTCGGTCAAGGCCTTTAAAACCTAATAATTGTAATACTCGGCCAGAACGAACATTGCCATCTTTATCAATGATTTTAACCGGTGCTTTTGCTTTAACATGCCCACGGCTAACACGTCCAATACCAATGGTACCGACATAAGAGGAATAATCTAATGAGGTAATTTGCATTTGAAACGGACCATCTGAATCAACATCAGGGGCGCTCACTTTGTCAACAATGGTTTGCAACAACGCGCGCATATCCGTCGCATCGTCTTCTAAATTTAATTTTGCAAAGCCATTTAATGCCGATGCATATACAACAGGAAAATCAAGTTGCTCATCGTTTGCGCCTAGGTTATCAAACAAATCAAATACTTGATCCATAACCCAATCTGGTCTAGCGCCTGGACGGTCAATTTTATTAATAACAACAATTGGGTTTAAGCCCTGAGCAAATGCTTTTTGTGTAACAAAGCGTGTTTGTGGCATAGGACCATCAACAGCATCAACCAATAACAACACACTATCAACCATCGATAAAATACGCTCTACTTCACCACCAAAATCAGCATGTCCTGGGGTATCAACGATATTGATTTGATGCCCTTCCCAATGTACACAAGTATTTTTAGCAGTAATTGTAATTCCACGCTCTTTCTCAAGTGCATTGGAATCCATGAGTCGTTCTACTTTAGGACCGCGATCGTTTAGCGTACCTGTTTGTTGTAAAAGTTTATCAACCAATGTTGTTTTGCCATGATCAACGTGAGCGATGATGGCGATGTTACGAATGTTTTCAATCATAAAGACCTTCAATTAACGAATTAGGGGTTGCATACAGGCGGTTAAAAGCAAACTACTTGTGCACGGATTTATCATTATACCATAAATTATACCGAGAATATGCATTATGGCATCATATGTAATATATTTTTTTAAAAATCATGCATTAAGATTTAAGTTTGCTAGAATTAAGATGAGACAATTAAATAGGTTGGGAATCATGAAACCGTTGATTTTACACCCCACCGATACCTGTCAGTGGCATGCGTTGGTGAACGAAGCTCAAGCCTCTACAAACCTGGTGCTCAATGAATGCACCGAAAGTTATCTTGTTTTTTTACTCATGAGATTTTCACAAACCACCCAATTAGCTGAGTCGATTATTGCAGTTGATTTCTTAAACTCCATGCATACCAAAGGCACACGCCAAATTGCACTTTTACGTGAAGTCGGTGATAAAAGCCTACTGTTATGTGGCTTATTTCCCGGCATTGCTGAACGCCATCATGTTAAATTGGATTATTTCAGCGACATCGGGCAAGCAGCTTATCTTAGCGTTGGAGAGTTACAAGATGAACTAGCGGATTTATATTTCCAGCTAAGTGATCAATTTTTAAGTCTGCAAAAAATTTTACAAGCCATGAGAGGTGAACCGCGCAATAAGATCAATGCCTCGGTGCCTAAACCAAATAAAAAAGTGCTGTTAGACAGCCTTAATTAACGAGCTAGACGACCACACACAGCTAAGCCCTAAGAAGTTGTAATGTGGTCGTCAAATATCAACTGACCGGTGACATCTGTGGAGCGTCGTCTAATAAATAATGAGAAGACAGCCGATGTAGAGCCTCTTTTAATTGTGTTTTAAACGTCATTAACTCACGTGGATCACTCAAAAAATGAACGTTATTTTGTGCATATCGTAATAGTTGATTTTCAGCTGACTGAATATCAACTGGGATGATGAAGCTTTTTAACTTTTGTTTTATCTGTTCATCCGTAATAAATAAATCCAAATCATTTTTTGAAACCGCATGAATGAAGGCGTACATCCAATACACTGAAATAGTATGATGAAGTTTAGGCGCATATTCTTTACGTCTGCTTTCATCATAATGATGATAAAATAGATGTATCTTAATCAGCTGACACAATTCATGATATACAGGAATAAGCAACTTAAGATTTGACTGTTGTAAAACATCCAATTCTTTATTGAGCAACTCCATCAAAACACCATGTATTGATAATAAATGGGTTTGCATTAACCCAAACAAAGGGGCTTTGGTTCTTAGTAAATAAGCCTTTTTCCGCAAGCCTAATTTAAAAAACGTATCAACAAAATCGGTTTGAGGCCGTTGAACGACTTTCTGCGTTATTATCTCATCCTGCAATTCTTTGGCTAACTCATCATCATAAAGAGGAAACGCTCTATCGTATATGGGACGCGTGCTGTGTGCCATACTTGATTGTGAGCCCCCAAATACCTCATTATTGTAATGAACCACACGCCGATTTTTTTTAACATCTAGCATCACAGCGTTTAATATTGTATGCAATTTTTGATTTTTGGCGACAAAAGAACGTATACACGCTTCTATCTCCTGCCATTGATCAAAATGAAGTTGATCATGCGCTGTTTTTAAATAATGTTTCAATGTGTCTTGTCGTGAAAAATCGTTTAAATAGTATTCGAATTCATCACTCGTTACATGTTTTTTAAGGCTATTTAAAATATTAATATCGTGGGTAGCTATCGATTGCAGCAAATAACACTCTGATTTTGAATTCACACATGATTTTAAAGAGTTGCCTTTATATAGAACCAACTTTTTATCAATACATAAAATCTTATCAATCAATTGATATTGTTTTGTTTTAATCGCTAGATGCAAAATGGTTTCTTCATCTGAATTTTGCAGTTTTAGCGATGTTCCTGGGTGATGTGCGACCCTTTCCAGCAAACATGTTTTCGTTAATAAATCATAATCTGCAAGCACTATAAAATGTAGTGCCGACCATCCTGATATTGATGTTTGCTGATTAGAATCAGCACCTTTTTCAAGTAATTGAGCAACCTCTTCTTTTTTTGCCTGCCAACAAGCAAGGTGTAGAGCTGTGATATTTTCTTGTTGATTTTGAGGAAGCAAACGATCTGAATGATCGTCGTATGCCAAACCAGGTAAATTGATACATTCAACCGTCAATACACTTGGCTCTGGTAATACAAACATGGTTTGCGTTAATTGAAGTAATTTTAATAAATTGGGATCTAATTCACTTTTTTCTTGATAAAAGAATGCATGTTGGTCAAATATCTGCTGAGATTCCAACCAATTATGATGAACATTTAAGAAGCGTTTATCCGAAAAGCAATAATCATCCCCATAATAAACCAACAGTTGTTCATCGGCTTTAATGTTACGCTTCAAACTATAATATACTTTTCCGTTAGTTAAAGTGACATTAACATTCGCAGCTTCATCACATGCAGTCCCATTAACCATCGCATGCCAACTACGTTTATATTTTGCGTTAATTTCTGTGCCATTTGTTAAATCAAAGGAGTAGGAGATGTCGTCATCTTGATTAGCTACTTCAATGGATCTTATTTCACCCAAATACTCACCTAGGTTTAATGGGAATCGAAGAGCTTGTTTAGCATATACACCATAAAAATGCGGCTCATTATCCTTCTGCAACATAGCAACGGGGCCAAGTTTAATTAACGACTCAACTGCTAAAAAATTACCATAAGACGTGTTTTCTCCATGCAAAAATTCAATATGATAATGATTCAACGCATACCAATTTGCCTCAAATTGTTTAAGACTATTGGTTTTATAATCAAAGCATGGCCATTCAACAGAATGTTTAATTTGTTTTAAGGATGGTTTATCTGCTTTATATTTAGCGTCTCGGCTGGCTTTAACCAACACATGAGATGGATTTTGATTGCGCATAAAACAACCAGTCATTAAGCACTTGTGCTGCAATAATACACCAATAAGTCAAAAAAAACCACATAAACCATGTATCATCCAGGGTAACAGAAAAGCGCTTTTGCCTAGGTACCGTGCTTTATGTTATGCATGTCATCCCATATCATTTTTTCATTTGTATCGAGCGATCTGCCTCAGGCTCATTTCCATCTGATTTTTGTTGAACCTTATCGTTGATTAAGCCATTATTTTCTTTTACAAATCGGTCTACTTCTACAGGTGTATCAATTGAACCGATCTTGCCAGGAAGAAAGGTATCCACTTCAAACGGGGTATCCACCTTATCATTGGTATTTTCAATTGCTTTTGCAACGCGACTTTTCAACAATAAATCTTGTTTTACAATCTGAGCATTGGTTGCTTGAATTAAATTAGGTGTCTTTGTGTCTGCAGCACGAGACATATTTGCAACGGGTTTTGCACGTGTACTCATTGAAAACACTCCTAATTAGTGATCTACTTTTTATTATAGACTACTTTCTAAACAACAATGTGACATCGATGGCATCAAAGGTGTATGTTTTACTACAAAAATCACAGGCCACATCAATATGGCCTTGTTGTTCTTGCAACAGCGCTTGTACTTCGCTCTCACCCAAAACACGCAACGCTTGTTTCATTTTCTCCTCAGAACAACGGCATTGAAAGCGCACAGCACGCGCGTCAAATAAACGCAATTCTGTTTCATGATATAAGCGATGTAAAATCGTTATATTATCTAATGCTAATAATTCTTGTTCAGTAATGGTTTGACCAATTTGTACTGCATACTCCCAAAAGTCTTCTCGTTGCTCAACATCTTGAGTAGGCAGTAATTGCAATAACATACCCGCAGCTTTATCATCCGCCACAGCCAACCAGATTCTGGTTGAAAGTTGTTCTGATTGAGCAAAATAATCCATCAGGTTTTCAGCCATAGACAATGAGGTCGTTGGCACGATGCTTTGATAGGATTGAGTTTGATTATACTGGTTAATCGTTAACACCAACTTGCCTTTTAAAAAAGCCGCCTCAAAATCAATGTCTTGATGATCGTGTTGGTAATTAGCAAACCCTCTAATTTGCATATGATGATTGCATTGCACAAGAAGCAGTGGCAGGCGCTCATCACCGTGGAATTGCAATGTCACATCACCTTCAAATTGAATGCTATCGGTGAGCAATGCACAACACACCAACGCCTCACCCAATAACCGTTTAACTTTTTCCGGATAAGGTTTTTGATTGATAATGGTTTGATAGGTTTCATTCAAATGCGCTATTTCACCTCGAATAGCCGCGTGCTCGAACATAAAACGTTGTAGATTATCCAATTCTGCACTCATCATTTCATCAAATTCAGCGTAAAAAATCATTTTAACGTATAATACGATTTTTATACACGAAAAAGCTCTTTTTATGCTAAATCCTCAACAAATGGCAGCTGTAAAATATATCGATGGGCCATTGTTGGTTCTAGCTGGTGCAGGCAGTGGTAAAACTCGGGTTATCACGCAAAAAATTGCTCATTTAATTGAGCAATGTGGCTATGCAGCACATCATATTTGTGCTGTAACATTCACCAATAAAGCGGCCAATGAAATGCGTAATCGCATTGCAACAGTCCTTCCTCCAGCCACACGCAGAGGACTTAAAGTCGCCACCTTTCATACCTTAGGCTTGAGTATTCTTAAACGTGATGGCACGCACTTTCATTTAAAACGAGGCTTTTCTATTTTTGACAGTGAAGACTGTTTGCAAATGCTAAAACGCTTTTTACCCGCACATAAAGCCCATGATCGAGATGATTTATTTCGTATTCAGCAACAAATTTCCAAATGGAAAAATGAAATGCTTGATCCAGACGATGTATTACGTCTCACCCCTGATTCACCGCTATTTACAGACGCCGCAAGTATTTATCCTCAATATCAGCAAGCGCTCATTGCTTATAACGCTGTTGATTTTGATGATTTAATCCGTATACCCGTTAAATTATTTAATCAACATCCAGAGAGCTTAACTTTTTGGCAAAATAAGATTCGTCATTTACTGATTGATGAATACCAAGATTCAAATACATGCCAATATGCTCTCGTTAAGCTATTGGTTGGTACGCGTGCAAACTTTACTGTGGTGGGAGATGATGATCAATCCATTTACGCATGGCGAGGCGCGCGTCCTGAGAATTTAGCGCAGTTAAATCTTGATTTTCCTGCATTAAAAATCATTAAATTAGAGCAAAATTATCGCTCTACAGGTCGTATTCTTCATGCGGCAAATCAGCTGATTTCGAATAACCCACATTTATTTACTAAAAAGCTTTGGAGTGAATTAGGCCATGGCGATCTGTTGCGTGTGTTGTGTTGTAAGGATGAACAAGACGAAGCAGATCAAGTGGTGGCGGATATGATAAGCCATAAATTACGTAACAGAACCCATTATGGCAATTATGCAATTTTATATAGAGGCAATCATCAATCACGTGTTTTTGAAGCCGTATTACGCCAACACAGCATTCCTTATCACATTAGTGGCGGGCAATCCTGGTTTGCACGCAATGAAGTAAAAGACGTATTCGCCTATTTAAAATTATTATGCAATGAAACCGATGATGCTGCATTTTTACGCGTCATTAACACGCCTAAACGAGGGATTGGTGACAGCACCCTTGAGGCTCTGGGCCAATATGCTCAAACACGTGGTCAAAGCCTATTTGCTTGTTGTGATCATTTGGCGTTAATGGATAAATTAGGTGAAAAACCTCGTGCTGCATTATTAGCATTTAAACAATGGATGTTTACCATTAAACAACGTTGCCAACATGAGCCTGTCGTCAATGTATTGCGTGAAATGGTTGAAAATAGTGGCTATGAAGCCCATTGTTATGAACAATGTGATACCCCTGTTAAAGCTCAAAAACGCATGGAGAGTGTTTGGGAGTTAATCGAATGGGTGGGGCGTCTGCAAGCCAAAGGCGATGATACTCAATTAGCCGATGTCATTAATAAGCTAATTCTTATTGATATTCTTGAACAATCGGATGAACATGACTCAGACACACTACAATTGATGACACTGCATGCCTCAAAAGGGCTAGAGTTTCCTTATGTGTACCTCGTTGGCATGGAAGAAGAGCTCCTGCCCCATCGAGTTAGTATTGATGAAGAGCATATTGATGAAGAACGTCGTCTTGCTTATGTAGGGATTACTCGCGCTCAAAAAGCACTCTGTTTAACACTCGCCAAACAACGCCGACGCGCAGGTGAAATGCAAGATTGCCTACCTAGTCGATTTTTAGACGAACTGCCTCAAGACAGCCTTGAGTGGTATGGAAAAAGTGGCGAGCGCGATGAGGTTAAATCCAAAGCACTGGCACAATCACATTTAGCGGGACTTAAAAACTTATTAGGGTGAAATCAGGTGGACACGTATCTTTTGTCCACCTATCACGCAGCCACATCATCCACCTATTCCTACACGAGCAGGCAATGCATCTAAAAAGGAGGCTGTATCATTTTTTATCGATTTAGAGAAAAATCCATTGTTATTAATCAATGTATCAACCGTTAATCCTGAATCACCATAACAAGACGTTAAATTAGATTGTGCATGCAACTCTTGTTTCAACTTCAAGAGATTTGCTTTTTGTTGTTGAGTATTTTCGTCATTACCTTGCAATTTTTTTTCTTCAAATCGTTCAATACGAAAAGCTGCTTGTTCAAACTGCCAAGCAACCAACGATTTTTGCTTAGGCACATGCGCTTTAACACGCGGCTTTTGAGCCGTAATGTCAAAAGTTTTACCTAAAGAAGGCGCTTTAGGAGTCTTCTCCTCAGAACTATCTACAGTTGGAGGACAGCAGCTCGCATCAAACACAGGGTCAACACCTGGAAGCTCAACGCTCTCTTCTTCTGGCACGCCAGTTTCTTTATTCCAAGATTGCAACCAGGCCTTCGCAAAAGTACGCCAAGATTGATATTTTTTCATATTGTTACTACTAAACATATCCCAAGTTGCAGCTAAAAAATAAATAGGTGAAAAAAGAGCAAATAACAATTTTCTAGGCAAATCATCACCATGATCATGCCCCGCATCACTACCTAATCGCTCCTCTAATAATGATTGCAAATCGTGCTTGTGTTCATGAGGGGTATCTTTGCTCATTTTAAAATAATGCATATCCTCAATCCCTTCACTAAAAGAACCAATCAGTGTCGGTAGAATAGGCGCAACTCCTGGTACTTGATCTGCCGTAGCGCCAATACTTGCAACATGTCCTGTAAACAAGAATCGGCATAATGGTTCAAACAACTGATCTACAACAAAACGAAAAGGATTCATCCGTTGCAACCAGGTTTCTGTTGTCATCCCTCGCGATAAAACATACCGTTTGATGTCATTTAAATGCATTACACTCTTTATTTCAGAGGCACTCGAGGCATTCAGATAATTTGTTAGCAATTGAAGGATTTTTGGATTATTAACCATTGTCTTGATGCATTGCTGTTGCGCATTACAATACCACATGAAAACTTTGCCATCATGTTGGGCGAAAACAAGTTTATTTGATTGTATAATACGTTCCTGTGTATTTTGATTAGGCACAGATTGCAATACCACGGCTTTTCCGGACCAAAATCCTTCGCACGGTTCATCTTGTGGAATGACTTCTTCTGCGGGTGTTATTCCAAACCATTTATCCAGATAAGGTTCTGCGGCAGTTAATGTTTCACTAATATTTTCTGCATTAAACGCCCAAGTCGATAGACTTAAGATTAAAGGGTTTAACACTAACATCACAAAAGCTGGAATTTTACGCATCCAGGCAAATAAAGGTTTTGTATTTTTTGCAACAGTCCACCACGTACCTGCCGTACAAAGGCTAAGTGCGATTGTCACCAAAAACATCACGCTCAACACACAAGCTTTTGCAATACCACTGGCTCGTGTTTCAGGTGAGCTTAAATTCGTTTTTAATTTGTTAAACCAGGTCACAGCCATTTCAGAAGCAATCATATCGGTAATGGCGTTGTAAACTAAAAAGCCATAAGCAATGCCTGCAATAGCAGCCATAGGCACAATGAAAATGGGGATAGCTACTGCAGGCAACATGGCAAGCCATGGAATAATGGCAAATGCCTCAACTAACAAATAACTTGTTCCCACCCCCATAAAAAGGCCTGACAAAGAGCAAAAACCAAGAAGTAGTTGATAAATAATATGACGTGAATCGCGCCTTTCTTTAAAGGCGCGACGTTTTGAAGACGCCTCAAGCCAATCACGCAGCTGTTGTTGGTAGGTTGTTGCCGGAGCTTGTTCTGAAAACAGTTGTTGGGCAAACCATTTTTCCATGTCCCCTATTTTTTTCTCAACGTGACGTTGACGTTTTTTACTTGCCTTATCCAGTCGTTTGCCTTCAAAGCGATGTAATAAAAATAATTGGTGCTCATAATCTTTTAAAAATTGCGGCAAATGCTGTTTTTGTTGCAGATAGTGTTCCATTCCTGCAACATCATTTGCTTGAGGTTCTTTAGGAAAACACTCCAGCAAACAAGCCCTACCCAGTTGTCGTTCAAGTTGATTGGATTTAAATAATTTTTTAAATGCTTTTTGAATATTTTGTAAGTAAATTTCGCCTTCATACGCCACCGTTAGAACAAAGCCTGCTAACGCTAAAGGAATGATAGGCCACAAGGCAATAAAGCCACTAAAGCTAAGTAATCCAATAGTAAGACTTGCACCAACCATTAAAAACCATGGCGCAACATAATAAGGAATTTTTTTTAACTTCATCGCTTAACCCCGGGATCTCAAAAAAAATGATACTTTATAACAAATGACAATGATTATCAATATCAACAACATGGCCGTATGTCTTCATTGGTTCAAATTTAGTCTGTATACACTTCAAGTCGGCTCATAACACCTCTAAATGATGTGTATATTGTGAGGGAGTTGGGTGTAGTTTTTAGTGAGGAATCAGATATACTCTGAACAAATCATTTAATTGAAAATAGGGTTTGTTGACAATTCATCTTCCAAAGCCCTAGGTCCCGCGGCGTGTTCGCGAGCTCCAGAGGTAATGCAAAGGCCTCGCCACAGGACGTCGCAATCTGAATTGTCAACAAACCCTAAAGCGTTCAATTAAAAATAAATTTAACAGGATGTTAAAATGATCAAATACGCCAAAAAAGCCGGTTTAATTTCTAAAAATCTGGACATAGAGCATCTTCACATTGAATTATTCGAAGTAGTTGATATTGATCATCTACCCATACAAGGTTGTTTTTTTGTTGTGTTGGATGGCTCATCCCTTCATATTACAGAACACCTCAAACAATTAAGACAGCGAACACATTTTACAACAATGCCTGTGTTCTATACCAATACGCCTCATGCCTACCACGCCGCCTTATTTGATGGCCCGTTTGATGAACAATCCCCTTTAATTGCAAAAAACATTCACGCACGCATGCGTCAGGTTAGCCTGCCGACAGCAGAAACCAAGAACGACCTGGAATTGCTAGTTGTACGCTATTTATATGTGCGTGGTTATATGTCACTTAAAGGCCAAATCAATCATCACTCTCCTTTTGGACTGCAATACCCAATTTTAGACCTGTTCACAACACAAAAAGAAGCACTTAACCACAGAAACATTCTTCAGTCCATGGTAAAAAAAGGCTTACTTAAACAAGGCCCATTGATGGATGAACTACAAACATGTCCCCATTGTGAAGCTGGATTATTAAATTTTAAAAACACATGCCCTGCTTGTTACTCGATTCAGATTAAAAAACAATCTTTTGTGCATTGTTTTTCCTGTGGCAACATTGATGTGCAATCAGCTTTTTTAAACCATGATCAAATGAAGTGTAATCGCTGCCAAACGTCCCTGCGTCATATCGGTATCGATTACGATAGACCCATTGAAGATAAACGATGCATGAACTGTCAACATGATTTCTTAGAAACACACGTCAATACCTATTGTATGGTGTGTACAAAATTATCAGATCCTGCCACATTAGAAACAAGACCAGTTTTTGATTACATCCTGGATACTCAAGGTGAACAACTTGCTAAACGCAAAGAAATTAAAACCGGTGTTATTTTTAATGCATTTAGTAAACATGTCGATCGCGATTTATTTATCACAAGCATTCACTGGCAAACGCAATTGGCTCGTCGACACAGCAGTATTCATTTTAGTTTAATCAGTTTAATGGTAAAAAATAAAACCGCTCTAATCTCCGCTCATGGAACCGTTAAAACAGAAAAGATCCTGGCTGAATTTCATGAGCAAGTGTTGTTATTATTACGCGAAGGTGATCTGGTTACTCAGTATAAACACACGTTATTTTTCTTCCTGCCCATGACCTCAACAGAAGGCTATCAAGTGATTATTGATAAAATCACAACCTTTGCCCATGCTTCAGAAAAAATTGACGTTGGCGTAGGCATTTTATTATCCAAAGACATCATTGATAACAATATCGACATGAACAAAATCCTAGATGAATTGCATATCCGAGAAAAAGAACATGTTTGATGCTTATTATAACTTCTCTCATTATTTGATCGCGTTATATGTTAACAGTGGTTTGCTCAATTTTATTTTTCTCTTTTTTCCATTTGTCGTTATTTTGGAACTACCTTATTGTGCCATCACGATTGGTTATTGCATCAAAGGCTGGCTGAACATCAATGAACCTTCTTTATCAAAGGCGTCTTTTCATCCGTTGGTTACGATAATTATCACCGCATATAACGAAGGAAAAGAAGACATTTTACGATCTGTAATTTCTGTGTATGAGCAACTATACCCAGGTCCGATTGAAACCTTGATTATTGTTGATAATGCATTGGTCAATCACCAAACCACCTACTATGCCAGGCAAATTGCTGAACATTATTCTAATTTTCCTCATCGCTCTGTACGCGTAATTGAAAAAAAAACGCGTGGTGGGCATGCAAACTCGATGAATTTAGGATTACAACTTGCAAAAGGTTTAGTATTAGTCAGCTTGGATGCCGACACATCGATTGATAATCAAACCATAGCCAAAGCAGTTCAACACTTTGCAAATTCAAATACCATTGCTGTTTCAGGTGCTGTTCGCGTTAGAAATATTAAAGATTCTATTGTCACACGCTTACAAGCTATTGAATACATGATCGGCATACAATTAGGACGCTTTGGTTTAACAGAACTGCAAGTCACCAATAATATTTCAGGGGCATTCGGCATCTTTCGAGTCAGTTTTTTAAAACAAATTGGCGGCTGGCTTAATGGAACAGCTGAGGATTTAGATCTCACCTTGCGTATTCATGCGTATTCCAGGCGTTATCCTCATTTAAAAATTGTTCATGAGCCTCAAGCCATTGCCTGGACCTCTGCCCCAAAAACCATCAAAAGTTTATTAAAACAACGCCTACGATGGGATGGTGATTTATATTACATTTATGTAAAAAGGCATTGGCAAAAATTTCACCCTAAATTTATTGGTAAAACCAAAATGCTTTTTTTTATTTGGTATGGTTTATATTACCAATTAGCATTGCCATTTATTGTGGCCACTTATACCGTTATTTTATTTTTAAATTTCAATATAGGCGCAATTCTTGGAATTTATGCCTTAATTTATGTCTATTACTTATTCAACTCCTTACTGCAATACGCACTCTTTTTGCTACTGGTCTCAGAGCGTCCCAAACATGACATACGGATGCTTGGCTGGCTATTTATTTCACCCTTTTATCAACAAATCATGCGCTTTATGGCTGTTTTTTTTATTATCAACGAAATTGCCTTTAACGGACACAAAGATACCACCATGACACCATGGTGGATTATTCATAAATCAAAATAAATGAGATTAAATCATGGCTATCCAATTTAAAAAAAACTACCCCGAAGCATTTCCTTCTAACTACACAAAAACCATACGCATGTCAGCCAAAGTGCGTTGGTATTGTATTGTGCTGCTCATTAGTATCCCACTTATTTTTTTATTGTACTCCATCACCACACAATATATTTTCGTGCGCTTTTCAGGCTTAGTAACCTATGACACGATCACTCTTCGCGCCCCAGATGCAGGGTATATTAAAAAATTAAATGTTCGAGTAGGTGAAAAAATCGATAAAAATAACGTGTTACTACAATTTGTATCGCCTGAGGCGCAAATCAAACTTAAATTTTTACAAAAAGAAAAAATACGCTTAACAGAGTTATCTGAATCATTAAATGATCAAAATGAAACTGCATTAAGTAATATATTGGACGTTGCGAAACAAGATATTGAATCTAGCAAAGCCATTCATGAACGCTTTAAAGCCTATGTTAACAAAGGCAACATGGCTGAACTACAATTGGAAGAAGCTCGACGTAATTACGTGATAGCACAACGAACATATGCAACTCTTGTACAACAAATTAATGATTCTCGATTGCAAAATAAAACGCTAGTTGATGTGAATTACCGTCGTAAAATTCTTGAAATTGAAAATAACATTGCAGCCCTGGAAAGCATGATGCGGCATTTTACAATATATGCTGATAAACCAGGGACTATCATGCATATCGCGACTCATAATGGCGAATTTGTCTCTGCCGGACAAACCTTATTAACCCTGGTCACTCAAAAAAACCTGAATATCGTTGCGTTTATTGAGCCTAAATTTTTAAATAAAATATACATGGGTAAACAAGTTGATATTGTCTTTCCTGGTAATGAAAAAATACGCGGACATATTATTAACACGCCCAGTTATGCTGAAAAAATACCTGCATCACAAATGAACCCATTAGCCACGCGCGAAAATAAACTCATTGCAATTATCAAACCCGATACCACAGTTCCTCAAAATTACCGTATTTTTGGAATTCCTGTGGTCATTAAACTAGCCTAGGAGGAACGCTAGCCCTCCTAAAACCCATCATTGGGGTTGTAAATACTTACTGACTAGGGTCTGTTGACAATTAATTCCGTTTTATGAATCTATTTTGGTCTAATGTGATTAGTGATACAATATGAACATACATACAGTCACAACATAGACCACAATCTGATGCTTAATACCAAGGCCTTACAAACAATCCATAAAGTTAATTTGATGCACAAAGCGATAACATCAAGACAGGTTGAGCGTGTTCGGCAATTGCTAGAAGAAAATCCCTCGTTATTGAATAAACAAGACCAATCCGGACAAACTGCTTTGTTTGTTGCGGTAAAACAAGCCTCAATGGAGATAATTAACTATTTACTAGCTCAGGAAGACATAGACCTTGAGGTTTTATCGAATAGTGGAAAAACCGCTGTACTTCAAGCGGCTCAAAATGGACGATGGGAAATAGTTGATCGTTTACTCAGCGCAGGCGCTATTGATGAAGCACTTGTTTTTCCTGAAGAAACCCGAGTTCGGCCAACGTGGTTTATCTACGCAACGCTATATACACTCTCAAGCAATTTAACATTGAGCTTTTTGCATGTATCTGCAAGTAAGGGGTATTTGAATATAGTGAAAAGCATCCTTAATAAGTCGCCTGAATTAATAAACAAAGCAGATAGATTTGGTGTAAACGTATTATGTTGGGCTGTGGCAGCAGGGGAAAAAGAAATGGTCTCCTATCTACTTGAACACCGGGCTAATGCTGAGTTTAAAATATCTATTGCGGCAAAAAAACCGTTCGGAAAAACACCGTTAGAAACCGCTGTTATACATAATCATGCCATTATCGTTGAAATGCTACAGACTGCTGGGGTAACTTATGATAATGATTGCATTTTCGAACTTGCAGTAACATCAGGTAGTGTCGATGTTGTTAAACAATCGCTTGAAAAAAATCCCTCGTTATTGAATAAACCCAATCAATCCGGACAAACCGCTTTGTTTGTTGCAGCACATATTGGATATGCTACGCTGGTTACCTATTTACTTACTCAGAAAAACATCCATCTTGAGGTGGTATCGAGCAGTGGAAAAACCGCATTGCTTCAAGCAGCTCAACATGGACGATGGGAAATAGTTGATCGTTTACTCGGCGCAGGCGCTATTGATGAAGGGCTTGTTTTTCCTAAAGAAACTAAAGATAAACCTACTTGGTTTTTATTTGATTTTTTTAAAAAAAAATCCTTTTTTTTACCATGGAGTTTCTTGCATGTATCTGCAAGTTTTGGACGTTTGAATATAGTAAAAAACCTTCTTAAAAAGTCCCCTGAATCAATAAATATCATGGATGGATTAGGTCTAACCATGTTGTATTGGGCCGCAACAAATAACCAATACAGCATGGTGTCCTATTTACTTGAAAACGGAGCTGATCCGGTGTTACAGATACCAATTGAGGCAAACAGGCCATTGGCAAAAACGGCTTTGGAAGGAGCTGTTGAAGCAAATCATACTGCGATCGTTGAACTGTTACAGGCCGATATAAATAAAAATCGAGATGTTCATTGTTTTTTCGCTGCTGCAAAAGCAGGCTCTGTAATGGATGTGCAGCGATTGCTTGAACAAAAATCGAACTTATTGAATCAAACGGATGCGTTTGGTCAAACCGCTTTATGTTATGCAGCCGCTCTAGGGCATCAGGTACTGGTTCAATATTTCATTTTATTGGGTGCCGATATTAACTTGTTAAATCATCAATTTGTTCATCTGGGAAATAACATAGCAGGAAAAACACCTATTCAAGTAGCAGTTGAAGCAGGGCATAAAGAGATAATGATGATGTTAATCGATGCCAGAGCCAGATATAAAGCACTTGATCTGATGCATCTAGCTGTTTGCTTTGGTCGACTTCCTATCGTTACTTATTTTTTTGAAAACAACAACGAATTGCTGAATAAAAAAAACAAACGTGCTCAAACCGCTTTATTTTTAGCCGTAGATAAAGGACAAGATGATGTGGTCGAATATTTATTGACCAATGGTGCAGAGATGCACGCACATGCATGTTTATCCAATGGTCCTACGCTTATTGAATACGCCAAGGCCAAAGGGCTTACAGCGATTGCAAAAAAGCTCGAAGCCAGGGAACCAACGCTGGCATCACGAATCGGTTTATCCATCTCTTATTTATTGTCTGGTTCAATGTTTGCAACGCTAACTGAAAAACAGGATGCTATCCATACGGATACAAATCAATATACTGTTGAGGAAAGTCATCCATTACCAAATAACGAAAAAGACCAGGGCTGTTCAAAGCTAAAAAAAGATTAATTGGTGCCAGCAAACCTGGCCAACACCAAAAGCGAATACAGGGTATGTCTTGAGCCATTAAATCAATCTGTGTTGTAACATATATGGACTCATCCTATTTGTGCATATTATTTATTGTGACCTACCCCGCAAGTCAATCTCCCAAATGTCTTCAACCACACCATCATTTACAATATAAAATTTATCATACAGGTTAATGGTAGGATCACAATGAGGAACAATGAGCTCTAGAACCTCCCCATATTTAGGAAGCTCGCAACCCTTGTCTGCTGTGATTTTTCCATGCTCATCACCGAATCCACCCCAGTCGTAATGTAACCCTTTGTGACTAATAATTTTAGGCTTATTGTTGATATCAAAATAAATGGATTTTGTTCCGCTATCAACAGTGACATGCTCCTGTCTATTACTACTAATAACTGTAGTCAAAAGAGTCATTGCCGGTTTAAATGTAGTGAATGAGGAAGGAGCCATTTTAGAGCCAATCATGGCATATTCAACATCCATAACCGTATACGATCCAGGTTGAATTTCTGTCACTTCCGAGGCTTCAACATCAATATCATAAGTCCCTGTTCCTGTGCCTGTTAGAATGGCACAAGGTATCCCAGATGTTTTAAATTGTTTGACCACATCGCTTGCCATGTCCATGACCTGTAATGAACGAGTCTTTCTTTCTTCATAAGATGTTATGTGTTGAAGATTACCGGCATAACATTGGATACCCATCAAATTTAACCATTTAAATTGTTCTATTCTCAATGCAAAATTTAAGGCATCTTTTGATTTTATACCCGTTCGACCTATTCCTGGATCCAGGTCAATTAAGACATTGATTTTAGATTGAATGGATTGACCTGCCTCGTTTAAATCACGCAAATTTATGTCGTTATCTACAACTACGATGGTTTCAGGAGCCTTTTTTATACATGAGGTTAAACGTGCTATTTTATTTTTTGTTATAACAGGCGACGTAATTAAAATATTTTTTAGTCCTGAATTAATTAAAACCTCAGCCTCAGAGACTTTTGCAGCACTTATGCCTATAGCACCATGCTCTATTTGAAGACGCGCCAATCGCGAACATTTGTGGGTTTTTACATGAGGCCTGATATTTATTTGCGTGTTTTGCCCATGTTGACGCATGACATTTAAGTTAAATTCCAATGCCTTCTTGTCAATAATTAAGCAGGGTGTATCTAAATCATTTTTGTTTATTTTGGGTAATATTTTTGACATAAAGCTCCCTTGAATAAATAGTTACCGACAAAAGACTCACGCAAGCTGAAGCGATCGGAGGGACTCGAACCCCCCGATATCTTGGTTCGAAGCCATTTACATCATTGAGTTATCTAATCTACGTTCCATCGCTATGAGTTTCTGTTCTTCGCTTTGAAGTTTACGACGAGCATATTCCTTTTGTTCAAAGATACTTATACCATCCCAACACCACTTTTGGTTGAAAAATCGATTGGTTTCGACATCAGAATATGATTCGGAGTCAGGATTTGAACATTCATTATCCCATGCATCAATATTACAGTCATTATCCCATGAATCAATATTTTGGATAAAACGTTGGTTTTCATATTCGTTTTTTGAGGTATTGAAAACTGTCTTATCTCACTGATTTATATGAAAACGCAACGGTCTCCCAGCTTTTAATATCCTTTCCAAAATAACGAACCATGCTTGACCCTTTGGTGGTAATTCAATCAAAATAAAGTCGGCTTCGGATTGGTCTGCAATTCTTAAACGATAATAAAGCTCATATGCCGCGTCCTCACTTCTGTCTGGAAATTCATAAAGAGACAAATAAGGACCTCGGTAATGTTGTGAAAAAATAAGTACATATGGCGATATCTTGGCTTTATCAAGCCAAGAGGCGGCGTGCCCTATATCATCAACATAATATAGTTTTTTTTCGGGCTGATAGTGACTGGATAATCCTCCAGGTACTCGCAAATTTTTTACACCAGACAGCCCCTTAAGTGAAGTGGTAGTTGCAATTTTCTCCTCGTCTATTATGCCAGGGCGTGCTATTTCATAGGTTAAAGGCTCTAATGCACTAACAATCGTTGACTCAACACCAACAGTGCTGCGCCCTCCCTCTAGGATTAAAAAATCATGCGTTGGAAAGCAATCTTTGACATGCTGTGCTGTAGTT
>CAZNVR010000010.1:0-13678 GCA_964576655.1 uncultured Legionella sp.
TTGATATGGGTCGCCCTAAGCTTGAACCTCAATGTATTCCGATAACAGCCATTGAAGCGTCCACGCTATATCATATACCCCTACGGAATAACACCCATTGTGATGTACATGCAATTAGTGTTGGAAACCCGCATGCAATCATCAACGTGATGCAACTTCACGATGCTCCCGTACAAGACATAGGCAAACAAATCAGTGAGCATGTTTTTTTTCCTGAACAAACCAACGTGGGCTTCATGCATATACGCACACCTAATCATATTGATTTGCGCGTCTATGAACGAGGTTGTGGCGAAACGAATGCCTGCGGAAGTGGTGCGGTTGCCGCTGTTGCTATAGGACGATTATTTCATAATTTAGCGCAAGAGGTTCGTGTAAGCTTACCTGGAGGAGATTTATTCATTCGTTGGCCTGACATAAACGGCTCAATATATTTAACAGGACCTGCCCTGTTCGTGTATGAAGGGCGATGGATAGGTGTAAGCGTTTAAGCAGGCTCGCCCATCGCATCTTTATTTAAAACACAAAATCCTTGCTGATCGTGTTCTGTTACAAACCCTGCAATGACAGATGGTTGTTTAATCGCATCGGCTAACACCAAATGAAGCGATGGAGACGATACATTAATTTGCCATAGGCCATCGGAAGTCTCTTTTACGTTAATAAATTGAGACATGGCTGATGAGATGCCTTGAGCATCAAACCATCCAGCTACAGCCCCTCTTACAGCATCAGGCTCCAACATATTCATCGAGTAAAAGCCGCTACCATCATTAAATCGACATAAAATGCTATTTAACTGATGGCTTGTTGTTTGCTGATTTGAGAGCCATATTTGTCTAAACCACGCACTTTTTGCCGCCACAAATTGCTCTTTTCCATCCACGCCTGTTCGAATATGCCCGTTTAATTGGCCTGTTTGGCTAACAATCACATCAAGTCCTGCACGCAAACCTTGAGTCACCGGATTGTGTTCAAGCTGATTTAACATATCGACTTTAAAATTAAAGCCTTTTTTATCAGCTGTTTTTAATCCAAACACCCAACTATTGTTAATTGCATTAAAACGCAAAAATGAACGGCCTACATGCCAATTGTTTCGTTCTGGCTCAGGCAACCTAGCATCACCTTCATCCATTAAAATCAACGCCTTGGTTTGTGCGTCAAGCAATGCTGAAACAACATGAAAGTCATTGCCACGACGCTGCATCTGAAAAAAGTACCCATATTGTTCGCCGCTTTCATTCGTTACCATGCCTGAAAAAGCCCAGTTAGCATGAGCGGATACAGAGGGTAAAAAGCCTTCGCGCTCAACAGATTCAGTACCTGCGTCTGCAGCATACACAGCTGTGCTTAAAGAAAGAATAAAAATCACACATAACTTACTTAATCGAACCAGACTCATTTTCAACACAACCTTGTCATTGTTGTAAGCGTTCATAGGGCAGGTATGACCACAGCGCATCCCAAAATTCGTTGCTCATTTCTGCATCTACAGGTAAAAAATACATGCCTTCCGACGCGAATGGTGAACATTTTACCGCATCTTTTTCTGTCATCACCACTATTTTTTCAGAAAATTGTAAATCACGCTCTTGAAAGGCATGATGATCAGCAAAAGGATATGGAGTAAAACTCATCCCTAATGCGTCTAATGTTGCAAAAAATCGTTGAGGATGTCCAATTGCTGCAACAGCGGCAATTGATGATGTTAACGCCGAAGGAGAACATGTTGCTCCGCTGACTAACTGGGTTAAGCGGCCTGGCTGCAAGTTCATAGGATATCCACCAGGCCTGCTTCCTCCATTGACCACAATCAAATCGACATCTTGTAATCGTTTTTTACCTTCTCTTAAAGGACCTGCAGGTAAACACAACCCATTCCCCAATTCACGCAAGCCATCAATCACGGCAATTTCTATGGCTCGACCCATCCTATAATGTTGCAATCCATCATCGCTTAAAATAATTTGACACTGATATTTATCCAATAAAAATTGCACAGCTTTTACTCTATTAGGAGCAATAACTACAGGACATTGTGTTTTTTTTGCAATTAATAGCGGTTCATCGCCTACAAGACTTGCTGCTTGATGAATGTCGACTTCATGAGGAAATGTTTTAACTGTACTACCATATCCACGGCTAACAATACCTACTCGTAGTCCTTGTGCGTGTAAGTGTTGCGCTAATGCAATCACTAAGGGCGTTTTACCCACCCCACCCACAGTTAAATTACCTACAACGATAACAGGTACAGGAAATGATTGCTGGCAAACGTGTTGTAAATAATACCGACGAACGCCAGCTACAATCTGATATACCAAAGAAAAAGGGTATAATATCCATCGCAGAGGATGTCGTTTATACCACAACGTATCTATAAATGGCATACGCATTAGACAATCACATCTTCATGTTCAATACCTAACCGCTGAACTTGATAAAGATGAGCATAATGCCCTTGTCGTGCAAGCAATTGCTCATGAGTGCCTTCTTCCATGATGCGTCCGTGTTGCAAGACAACAATTTTATCAGCGCGCTTGATTGTAGATAAACGATGTGCAATAACCAATGTAGTACGCTCTTTCATCACATGTTCAAGGGCTGCCTGAATATAGCGCTCGGATTCATTATCCAAAGCAGATGTGGCTTCATCCAAAATTAAAATAGGTGCATTTTTTAAAATTGCACGCGCAATAGCAATGCGCTGTCGCTGTCCACCAGATAATAAAACACCATTTTCACCGACTGGAGTGTCATAACCTTGAGGTAAAGATCGAATGAACTCATCAGCATATGCAAGACGAGCTGCGTTAATAATCTCTTCTCGACTAACATCAAAACGACCATAAGCAATGTTATTTGCCAATGTGTCATTAAACAAGGTCACATGTTGACTCACCAGCGCGATTTGTTCACGTAAGCTGGTTGGGGTCATATCATGTATAGGCATACCATCTAAGAGAATTTGCCCGCTATTCACTTCATAAAATCTGGGTAGCAAACTGGCAAGCGTTGTTTTACCACTACCCGAATGTCCAACTAACGCAATGGTTTGCCCTGCTAACACCTGCAAGTTAATTTCATGCAAAACAGATGGCCCTTGGCGGTAAGCAAACGAGACTTGATTAAAATCAATGTCACCGCGTACTTTTGTAGTTAAAATATGACCGGATTCAGGTTCTACTGCATGATCCAATAACTCAAACACACTTTCCGCACCAGCCAAACCACGTTGAATCGCAGCATTAAGCGTTGTCAATGTTTTTATGGGTTTAATTAATTGTAACATGGCCGCAATAATAGCCAGAAAAGATCCGGCTGTAATCACAATCACTGTACTCAATTGAATGGCCGCCAAAATAATCGAGGCAATTCCTAAAGAAATAATCACTTGCACCGCAGATACATTGATGGCTTTTGTAAGAGCCACTTTCATGTCATTCATTCGCGATTTTTCGGTAGCTTGTTTAAACTTATTCGTCTCATATTGTACGCCCCCAAAAATACGTACAACACGATACCCATCGATCACTTCAGCAACAATTTCAGTCACATCCCCCATGGAACGTTGGACTTTATGGCTAATACGACGCACACGCTTATTCGTAAAATTAACCACCACACCAACAAAAGGAATGGTTAATAAGAACATCAACGATAGCTGCCAACAAATCACCATCATAACCGTCAACAACCCAATAACAAGGCATGTATTTTGAACCAAATCGGTTAACGCATCCGCACTCACCTGCGCTACCTGCTCAACATCATATAAAATTTTTGATAACAGCTGACCGGACGTGGCTTCATCATAATAATCAGCAGGTAATCTGACAATATGTGAAAACACACGCTGCCTTAAGACATTAACAACCGAGCGTGCAACCCATGTCATGCAATAACTACCTGCAGCGCTCACTATACCTCGCAACGAAATACCCACCAATACAATCAATGGAATTTGCTTCACAAATGCCATATCAATATCAATAAAACCTTTATCAAGAAAAGGTCGCATCATGTAGGTAAATCCTGCATCAATACAAGAATAAAGAATATTAGCAAAGAGCCCTAGCAACAACACAGGCCAAAAAGGCTTAACAAAAGTAAATAGACGTCGGTATAACGGGCCTGTTTTGCCATGAGGTTTTTTTTTCATCAGAAAAGGACTCACATTTGTTTGTAAATGTGCCACATTGTACTCCTTATTATTGAGATTGGGACAGATCCTTGAAAAAAAAACCTAAATAAATGAAGCGTTAATAAAAACACCTACATTTCAATCTCAAATCAATAATGGTATAAAAGAAAAAAACAAAAGGATGTGTGATGTAATGAACTCGGTAAAATCGCATATAGCAGAGCAGGTTTACACTCAAACCAATCTAACTCATGAACAATACAATACCATGTACCAACAGTCCATTGACTCACCTGAGGCGTTCTGGACTGCACAAGCGTCACAATTTATTACGTGGTTTAAACCGTGGACACAAACATTAACCGGTGATTTTAACACAGGCAATGTCTCATGGTTTAACAATGCCACACTCAATGCATGCTTTAACTGTGTAGATAGGCACCTTGAACATCGTAGCAATCAAATCGCTCTTTTGTGGGAAGGCAACACCCCTCAACACACCCAGTCATTAACCTACGGTCAATTGCATGAAAAAATCAGTCAGTTTGCTAATGTATTAAAAGGTCGAGGCGTCAAAAAAGGCGATCGAGTTTGTATTTATCTACCAATGATTCCAGAAGCAGCTATAGCGATGCTTGCGTGTGCACGCATAGGGGCGATCCATTCGGTAGTCTTTGGTGGTTTTTCAGCAGATGCGTTGAAAAAACGCATATTAGATGCAGATTGTCATGTGGTAATCACAGCAAACGAAGGGGTACGAGGAGATAAAATTATCCCTTTGAAAAAAAATTGCGATGATGCATTGCATGATTGCCCTGATGTACACACATTAATTGTAATACAACACACCCCCAACCTTATTTCCTGGCAGCCAACCCGTGATGTGTGGTATCACGATGCCATGCGCTCAGCCGATAAATACTGCCCCATTGAGCACATGGATGCCAATGAGCCACTATTTATCCTCTATACATCCGGCTCAACAGGTAATCCCAAGGGGGTTGTTCACAATACAGGTGGCTATATGGTGTATGCGGCAATGACGCATCATTATATATTTGATTATCAAGCGCACGATATTTATTGGTGTACTGCTGATATTGGATGGATAACAGGCCACACCTATCTGATTTATGGACCGCTTGCAAATGGAGCTACCACTCTTATGTTTGAAGGCGTGCCCAACTATCCAGATTACTCACGATTTTGGTCCATTATTGACAAATATCAAGTAAGCATTTTTTACACATCCCCCACTGCCTTGCGCGCATTACGACGTGAAGGCGACACATGGGTTACAAAAACAAAACGCCACAGTTTACGCAGATTAGGTAGCGTAGGAGAACCCATTAATCCAGATGTATGGGAATGGTATTATCACGTGGTAGGCGAGCGTAGATGTCCAATTGTAAATACATGGTGGCAAACAGAAACAGGTGGCATCATGCTCACCCCTCTACCTGATATCACCGCTTTATCCCCTGGCTCTGTAGGCGTGCCTTTTTTTGGTATTGCTCCCAGCATCGTCGATATACAAGGCAACCCGCAACCGAATAATACCCCCGGGCTATTGGTGATAACACAACCATGGCCTGGTCTTATGAGAACCATCTATGGCGATCATGCTCGCTTTGTAAGCGCTTATTTTAATCCTATTCCTGGCAACTATGTTACAGGTGATGGTGGATATCAAGATAAACAAGGAGAATATTGGATCATAGGGCGAGAGGATGACATCATTAAAGTCTCAGGTCATCGAATAGGTACCGAAGAATTAGAAAGTGCGTTTATTTCCCATGATTGTGTAGCTGAAGCAGCTGTAGTTGGGGTTCCACATGAGATTAAAGGCGAGAGTATTTTTGCTTTTGTCACCCTAAAATCCAACGTTATGCCAACAGAGGGACTTAAAAAAGAACTAGTCTGCCATGTTAGAGACAAAATTGGCCCTCTAGCTACACCTGAGACAGTTCAATGGGCTGACGCACTACCTAAAACTCGCTCAGGAAAAATCATGAGACGAATTTTACGAAAAATAGCGATGGGTGACCACGATAACTTAGGCGATACATCCACACTAGCTGATGCCGAAGTCATCACAAGATTGATTGAAAACCGCATAAAAAACAAGGAAGAAAAATGAACCCTGTGTTTGTAAATCGTATTTTAAATATGAAAAAAATAAAATATATTGGTTTAGATATGGATCACACCCTTATCCGATACAAAACCAAACATTTTGAAGCACTAGTCTATCAATTAGCCATCCAAGAATTGATAAACCAAAAACATTATCCTGAAACGATAAAACACCTTAAATTTAATTTTAAAGACTCCATTCGTGGTTTAGTTGTGGATAGCAAAAATGGCAATATATTGAAGCTCAGTCGATATGGTGCTATTCGCCAAAGTTACCACGGCACAACTTTAATTGACTTTAACGAACAAAAACGGTTTTATCGCAGCATTTATGTTGATTTAAATGACCCTAATTACATGGCGATTGATACTTCATTCTCCATTGCATTCTGTGTTCTTTATGCTCAATTGGTTGATTTTAAAGATAAGTCCCCCTCTGATTTTCCTAGTTATTCAATCATTGCCGCCGATGTTTTAGCGGCTGTAGATATCGTTCATGCCAACGGAAGTTTAAAAAAACAAATCAGTGAAAATTTAGATTATTATGTTATTCGAGAAAAAGCCGTGATAGATGGCCTTAAAAGATACATTGAACATGGCAAGAAAATTTTTGTATTAACCAACTCAGACTATCCCTACACCAATCTTTTACTAAATTATGCAATCAATCCCTTTTTAAATGAAGGAGAAACCTGGCAAGATATATTTGAATATGTGATTACTCTAGCCAATAAACCACGTTTTTTTTATGATAATCTTAAATTTTTATTCATCAATCAAGAAACAAGCACAATGACCAACATCTCCGGCCCAATTAAACCCGGGGTGTATCAAGGCGGAAATGCTAAAAAATTTACTGATGATTTAAAATTAAATGGCGATGAAATTCTTTATATTGGCGATCATATTTATGGTGATATTTTACGATTAAAAAAAGATTGCAACTGGCGTACTGCATTGGTGGTTGAAGAGCTAGGTGAAGAAATTTCCGCTCAAAAAAAAGCTCAACCCATTGAGCAAGAGATTGTTGCCAACATGGCAATTAAAAAACTATTGGATGAACAATACACTAAACTTCGCACCAAATCGATAGACGAAAAAACCGATCAATACGAAAAAAAATTACATAACTTACATGTCAAAATAACGATGGTAGACCAAACGATCGCTCGATTACTTCATGAACAACAAGCTTTTTTTAACCCCAAATGGGAACGCGTGTTTCGTGCAGGCGCTGAAGAAAGCTACTTTGCCTATCAAGTTGAACGTTTTGCATGCATATACATGGAAAAGATATCTGACTTATTTCAGTTATCACCCTTAAGTTATTTCCGTGCTAACAGACGATTGCTTCCACATGATGCATAAACAATTGTAAGGTGTCTACTCAGGGCTTCCGAACGTGAGCTTGAAAATGAAGCATGGGGTATTTGATTGTTTCAGTTGGCATAAACCATGTAGGGTTCATACGATGACCTTACATGGTATTTTTTAATCACACATACAGTGGCCCTGCGTGTCGATCAAAATCTTATTTGTACCCACGTATAGTGTATGTATAATAAGACCTACCCATCATTATTAAGCCCTCTCATGTATGCTCTAGAGATTCGCCAACTACGAAAAACTTATGCCAATGGCATCGAAGCATTAAAAGGCATTGATTTAACCGTGAAGCATGGTGATTTTTTTGCTTTACTTGGTGCAAATGGTGCTGGAAAATCAACAACTATAGGCTTAATTACAACCTTACTAAAAAAAACCTCCGGGAAAATCGCTATCAATGGCCATGATCTTGACCAAAATCCCTCCGCGGCAAAATCCTGTTTAGGGTTAGTGCCTCAAGAATTTAACTTAAACATTTTTGAAACGTGTCTTGATGTTCTTCTTAATCAAGCTGGTTATTATGGTCTTACACGCAAACAAGCCCTACCACGAACCGAACAACTCTTAAATCAATTGGGGTTATGGGAAAAACGACATGCCATTGTACGTCATTTATCCGGTGGCATGAAACGTCGTTTGATGATAGCACGCGCATTAATTCACCAACCGCAAGTGTTAATTCTGGATGAACCCACAGCAGGCGTTGATATTGAAATCCGGCGCAGTATGTGGGATTTTCTTCAGCAAACAAATGCAGAAGGAACCACCATTATTCTAACAACACATTATTTAGAAGAAGCTGAACAATTATGTAAACATGTAGCGATCATCGATAAAGGACTTATTCTTGAAAACACCTCAATGAAAGCATTGCTACAATCACTGCACCATCAAACCTTTGTATTTAATACCATGCATCCTATTGATAAACTTCCACCACTAACGCCTTTTACAGCCATTCAACTGGATGCATATTCATTTGAAATGCGTATTGATAGTCAATGCTCGCTTAATGAGGTTTTTGATCTCTTTACAACAAAAGGCATTCACATTCATAGCCTGCGTAATAAAACCAACCGTCTTGAAGAACTTTTTATGGATATCATCAATCATGCTCATTAATACCCAACTCATTGGACTATACACCATGGTACGCCGGGAGTTGATCCGGATGTTTCGAATTGCAAGCCAAGTTTTTTTACCTCCAGTCATCACAACCATGCTTTATTTTCTTATTTTTGGTGCCATCATGGGTGGGCGAATAGGAGCGATTGATGGAGTAAATTACACCCTCTTCATAGCGCCAGGCCTCGTCATGATGGCCGTCATTACCAATGCGTATTCAAATGTATCCACATCATTATTTAGTGTTCGCTTCCAAAAAAGTGTTGAGGAAGTATTAATCAGCCCCATGCATGGGAGTCTTATTTTATTAGGCTATACGCTAGGTGGGATTCTACGAGGGCTGATTGTTGCCATTTTAGTATTTTTAGTCGCATTTTTCTTTTTAGATATTGATCTTAAAACGCTACCCTTAACACTCGTGATTGTTATCTTGGTCGCAGCACTGTTTTCTTTAGCAGGTTTTACAAATGGCATGTTGGCACGCAGTTTTGATGATGTAGCCATCGTACCTACATTTGTTTTAGCTCCACTCACTTATTTAGGGGGCGTGTTTTATTCGATAAATATGTTGCCTCCTATTTGGAAACACATCACATACCTGAATCCTATTTTTTACATGGTTAATGCATTACGCCACACCATGATTGGCCAACAAGAAGTCAATATGTGGTTAGCCATGAGTATTATTTCATTGATGATTATCATGTTAACTGGATTAAATTTAATATTACTCCATAGAGGTACAGGTTTACGCGAATAACTATTTTTTCTTAAACCCCAGTGCATTTAATCGCTGTTCAATATCAGGATGTGTTGAAAATGCATTATTTAACGATTTAACCGGATCAATGGATGGGTCAAATAAATAAGAGGCACGTCGTACTTCTTCATGAGCCGTGCGACCATAAGCCTGAGCGTACTCTTCAGCATGTTGCATATGATCTGCGTTTATTTTAAGTAATGCTCTTGCCATAGGTTGATTGTCACGCATGAGTTCCACGGAACCTGAATCAGCCATAAACTCCCGGGTTCTACTTAAAAATAAACCCAGCATCACTGTAATCACAGGCAATACAAAACGTAAAACCATAATAACCATAAATAAACGATTATCTTCACGTTCGTTTCGTCGAAACATCATGTTATAAAATAACATATCCAAAACAATCAATAAGATATTACTTAAAATTGCAACGGTGAGAGTCAACTTAATATCATGATGTCGGATATGACTTAATTCATGAGCCATTACAGCTTGTAATTCAGCCCTATCTAATTTGTTCATCAAACCACGGGTAATAGCAACCATTGCGGATTTTTCGCTATAACCACTGGCAAATGCATTCATATAATTTGCTTCGATCAAAAATATTTTCGGCATATAATGCAAACCTGCTGCCACTTTCATTTCCTCAACCACATTATACAATTGCTTTTCTTGTACGGTTTTTGCCGTTTCAGGGGTAATTTCATACGAATCCGTACCCAACAACATGATTTTATCGTACAGTTTAAACGTAACAAGCAAAGATACCACGGCGATGCCTGTCATAATTAATGTAGCAATGGGCATCATTTGAAAAGTTATTAGCGCATATAAACAAATCGTTAATGTTGCGCGCGGATAATGTGATTGTAAAATAAACACATCAACTAACAAGCCTACTGAAACATAGACTAGAATAAAAAGAGCAATCACCCAACGCGTATTTCGTTCATTGCGCCTTAATTGCCCGCGCCAATCACCAGAGGTTGCATGATAATCTGAGATGTTCATTAGAATTTAACCGTGTAATCTTCATGTGATTTAATTTGTGCATCAGGTAGACCCCAATATTCAAAATAAACATCTAATTTTGCAGCAAAAAAGCTCACGACCAAGGCCTCTAAAAATGATTTTTTCAGCGCGTTATAACGCTCGATACTGTCATTATAAGCCTGCTTTGAATACGCTAATTTATTTTCTGTGGTTACAATTTCCTCTTGTAATTGCAAAACATTTTCACCCGCTCGAAGTGCTGGATATTGTTCAAATACAACATTTAAATTAGACGCTATTTTAGAAATTCCATCCTCAGCCTGCATGCGGGCATGTTCATCACCTAATGCTTTAGCCTCTTGTGCATGGTTACGTAAAGCCACCACATCTTTTAACGTGGTTTTTTCATAATCCATGTATTTTTTTACCGCCTCAATTAATGATTCAAATACTTTAAAACGTCTGTCTAATTGAATATCAATTTGACGTTTATTGTTGTAAATAGACTCGATTAATGCGATTAATTTATTGTAAACGCCAATGCCCCAAAACAGTCCTACGCCAACAATCACTAAAATTAAAATCAATAATGTGCTCATGATTTACTCCCTGTTCATCTGAATTTGTTAGGCCAAAGCCCAAACCTTATTTTATTTAAGATCTTTATATAATCATAGCTCTAAATATTCCTATTTGCATGGCCAGTTATCAAGGTTTTTTATAAGAAGACGAACTTGAATCCGTGTTTGACTCTAAATCAGAATCACTATCTACCACAAAAGATGAATGACTCAATGACGAAGGCGATTCAATATCTGAATCTGAACTCGCAAGATCACACATCGATGGAGTAGGTGACTCGATATCCGATTCATAAGAACTAGCAATAGAATAAACATCCCTGTCCCCCTCTTTTAAGGACTCAACACAAGGTAGTGGCAAGGTGGAGGATGGTTCATCTCCTCGCTCTAAATCAATAGAAATAATTGGGGTCGTTTTTTTACAACAAACGGTCGTCATACGAGATTTTAGAATCCATTTACTTCCCGCATACAATAAAATAACCCCTCCAAAACTACCAAATGCAATCAACAATATCATGTTGGTTTCACCGAATGCTTTTTTTCCTGATGATTGAAAAAACGCAACCGAGCTAGGAGAAGACGTGGGTGCTGTCCATGGTTCTTGCGATGCTACCAAAGTAGGAAAGGCACTTGGAGATGGGCTAGGCCGAGTAGAGGGTAATCTGCTGGGATTCACCGTGGGTATACTGCTTTGCAAAGGCGATGGATACACTGATAATAGATAACTTGGATGAATTGAAGGCTTGAATGTAGGAGAATCTGATGGTCTTTCAGTTGGATTGATGGTAGGTGAGCTCATAGGGTTACGTGTGATTGTAGGCACACTTGAGCTTGGATGCGTTGTTGGATGACAACTTATACTGGGTGTGCTGGTAGGCGATTCTGTTAAAACAAAAGATGGAGAACTACTTGGTTGAACTGATGGCGAAACAGTAGGAAATAACGTGGGCACACGTGTAGGTCTGGCTGAGGGTAAATTCCCAGGCCATAATTGAGAATACATCGTAGATGACACGGCAGGATTTATCAACGGCTCAAAAAAACTGTTTGGTAACTGTTTTGTTGGCGTGGTTTGTGATAAACCTACTCTTGATATAGAAAAAGACGTTGATACCGGTCTAAAAATGTCTACTACGTCATCATACCATGCATATCCTGGGGGTAATTCACCAGGAGTAAGGGTATCGTCACTTAAAGAAAAAATTAACGCTTGCTCATTAACATAACACCCTAATCGAAACTGATGATCCACATGTACTATTGATTCACAAATTACATGATTCGGTCCTTCAATTCGAGCACCTTGAAGAACCCGTCCATTACTGGCATCTATTTGTAAAATAATCATATTTTGTGTGTTCATTGCAGGAAAAAATCCAGCCGAGTTGCCAACTGCAACAACAACATCATTGTCAACTAACACTTTACTAAATTGGCCCTCATCGTAATGAAGACATTGAATCGCCCAAGATACAGTACTACTCATATAAGGATTATATGTAATCCGTGCAATCAATGGATTCGTGCTGCGAGTTTGAAACGGTATCGTTGAGCCCACCATAAAGATATCTCCCGAAACAGGATCACTCGCAACATCTCTACCCACCGTTGAATAACTATTCATATTCTTAAAATTATAAATTGAAGATAATGCACCATATGAATTGATCATAATCATCAGCATAGACGTTAAATAATTTGCTTTTGGATCAATAAAATAACCACTTATACAATAACCACTAAATTTTGTTAGCAAAGCAACACTATTCAAATAGGACTGCGGTCCGGAGAGGGTATACGATTTACCCCATATCGATTGACCTGACTCTGGATTGATAGCAGCAATAACAACATTTTTATCTTCATTATTCCCTACAGCAATGATTTGCTGCAGGCTTTGATCAAATACCAATGCTTGAAATTTTGCATGGTTAGAAGCAATACTAAATCCCCACTTAATATCTTGTTTATTGATGTTAAATCGAGCAATAACATATTGCTGCTCCCCGCTCCACTGGCCGGCTAAAATAAGATCATTGTTTACCACTGCCATTGCATTATTTAAATCCCATGGAAAGCTGTAAGCAGCAGATAGCGATCCGGTTGGGTTGTCAAATTGCAAACAATTAGCTAATAAATTGCCTCCGCAAGCAATCATTTTTCCATTTAAAAACACCATATCATGAACAATACCTGATTCAGATAGTTGTGCAGTCCAATTCCGTCCAGCCATAACAGTGGGGGCAGGCGAATAGCTAGACATAACCGTAGGCCAACTAGTTGGAGACGCACTAGGCGTTAGAGTTGGCTGACCACTGGGTTGAACACTCGGTATTTCACTCGGCTGGCCACTGGGCTGAACACTCGGTCTTTCACTCGGCTCACCACTGGGTTGAACACTAGGTCTTTCACTCGGCTGAGCACTGGGCTGAACACTAGGTCTTTCACTCGGCTCACCACTGGGTTGAACACTCGGTCTTTCACTAGGCTGGCCACTGGGTTGAACACTCGGTTTTTCACTCGGCTGGCCACTGGGTTGAA
>CAZNVR010000010.1:13778-19708 GCA_964576655.1 uncultured Legionella sp.
TCGGTTTTTCACTCGGCTGGCCACTGGGTTGAACACTCGGTTTTTCACTCGGCTGACCACTGGGTTGAACACTCGGTTTTTCACTCGGCTGGCCACTGGGTTGAACACTCGGTTTTTCACTCGGCTGACCACTGGGTTGAACACTCGGTTTGCTAACAGGTTGATTCGTTGGCTGGAAACTAGGGTGGCCATTAGGTTGTTTTGAAGGCTGTGAACTGGGTTGAACACTCGGTCTTTCACTGGGCTGAGCACTGGGTTGAACACTAGGTTTTTCACTGGGCTGGCCACTGGGCCGAACACTAGGTCTTTCACTAGGCTGGCCACTGGGTTGAACACTCGGTCTTTCACTGGGCTGGCCACTGGGCCGAACACTCGGTTTTTCACTGGGCTGACCACTGGGCTGAGCAATGGGTTGCACACTAGGTCTTTCACTCGGCTGGCCACTGGGCTGAACACTAGGTCTTTCACTAGGCTGACCACTGGGTTGAACACTCGGTTTGCTAACAGGTTGATTCGTTGGCTGTAAACTAGGCTGACCCGATGGCTGAGAACTAGGCTGGCCATTAGGCTGTTTTGAAGGCTGTGAACTGGGTTGACTTGTAGGTGATTCACTAACATAAGAATATAATTCCAGAACTTCATTTACAGATAAAGCACGATTGTATATCCGTACACTATCCAGACTGCCACTATAAAATCGAGTTAAGCCACTCGCTGGTATTGTGCCTGCTGAATTATTGGCTCCAAATAACAAAGGCCCATTGCTATTTTCGGTAATCATCGGTGATGATAAATCAGCCATGGATACCGACAAATAAGCGTTTATATAGAACTTTATGGTTGAATCTTGCTTGGTAATGACAAAATTCCTCCAAGAGTTACTCGAAAAAGGCAAACAACTGATTGAGTTAAGACCATTACCTGTGCTGGGATAATATTTAAAACAAAAAGTATTGGAGTTTATCGCCTGCTGATCCATACTCCATCCTGTTGATGCATAAGAGTTATCAAATAAATTAGCATAAGCTACTGGAGAGGCTGATAGCCGAACCCAGGCAGATAAAGAAAAATCTTGATTAAAATTAAATGCGGAGCCATTAGTGACTTCAATATAAGCATTCACTCCATTAAAATGATAAGCGCTATTAGGATTGCCGAATCGATCTTCGGTCAATGTCATTGAATGGGGTGTACCATGATGTTTATTACCACTGACATCATTCGTATTACCATCAAAGGGATAAAACGCAACGAGGCCGGTGTTTAACGTGGTTGCCTGTGTTCTATGTAAAAGGGCTGAAAAAAACAAAAACTTAAATAATAAATGAATCATGTGTGTTGAATTTATTTTTGAGATTTTGCGTGCTGGTGCAACCCCGTCTTCATCGAATGCTTGCATATAATCAAAAATATTTGACGAATTAATAGGCATGGTAGCTGTTTTCCATAGTTAATAACGGTATCTTGTTTATTTAAAATAAACACACTTGGTTCTTAATTGTAGCACGTCAGCAAAAAAATGCGTAAATAATAAGCGAACATAACCATGAACGATTATTCGTGCGCGGGATCCGTTTCCATATTGGTACCCCGCTATTGAATGGAATGTCCTCAAAATACAAAAAAGTGATGTGCCCTAAATGATGTTACAATAAGGCCTGCAAAAATCGCCCAGTATGAGATCGACCACATGCAATTAACATTTCAGGTGTACCACAAGCAATAATCTCCCCGCCTTTACTTCCACCTTCAGGACCTAAATCAATCACCCAATCCGCTGTTTTAACTACATCTAAATTATGTTCAATAATCACAATCGTATTTCCTTGATCTCGCAATCGTGCCAATACCGTTAATAATTGACGAACATCATGGAAATGTAGCCCCGTGGTAGGTTCATCTAGAATATATAATGTGCTGCCTGTGCCACGCTTGGATAATTCGCGAGCAAGTTTAATGCGCTGCGCCTCACCGCCTGAGAGCGTTGTAGCACTTTGTCCTAATCGAATATATGACAACCCAACATCAATCAAAGTCTGACACTTGCGCGCTAAAACAGGAATTGCTGCAAAAAATTCACAGGCATCTTCTACTGTCATATCAAGCACTTCATGAATATTTTTACCTTTGTATTGAATATCTAGCGTTTCACGATTGTATCTCTTACTTTTACACACATCACACGCCACATAAATATCGGGTAAAAAATGCATTTCTACTTTAATCAACCCATCCCCCTGGCACGCTTCACATCGACCGCCTCGAACATTAAAACTAAATCGGCCAGGTTTATACCCACGAGCTCGTGCCTCAGGAGTATTAGAAAACAGTTCACGAATTGGTGTAAATAATCCTGTATAGGTTGCAGGATTAGAACGCGGCGTACGTCCTATTGGGCTTTGATCAATGGCAATGACTTTGTCACACAATTCAAGACCTGTAATGCTGTTAATTTTACCAGGCATATGCAAGCTAGCACGATTAAGCGCATGTGCTGCTAAAGGATATAATGTATCGTTAATTAAGCTTGATTTACCCGAACCAGAAACACCAGTCACACAAGTCATAATCCCTAACGGAATGTCTACATTGATATTTTTTAAATTATTGCAGGTAATGCCTGTCATGCGAATAACACGCGTTTCATCAAATAATCGACGTGATTCAGGTAAAGCAATGGCTTGTTTACCTGATAAATATTGCCCCGTCAGAGAGGCAGGATTTTGCATGATCATCTCTGGCGTACCACATGCCACAATCTCACCCCCATGAACACCAGCACCAGGGCCTACATCCAACACATAATCTGCTGCGCGAATAGCATCTTCATCATGTTCCACAACGATCACACTATTTCCCAGATCTCGCAAATGAATTAATGTTTTTAATAATCGCTCATTATCACGTTGATGCAGGCCAATAGATGGTTCATCTAGAATATACATCACACCCACTAAACCTGAACCAATTTGACTAGCCAAACGAATACGTTGTGCTTCTCCTCCTGACAACGTTTCCGCACTGCGTGAAAGCGATAAATAATCCAAACCAACATTCACTAAAAATCCTAAGCGCTCGATGATTTCTTTATTGATTTTTCCAGCAATTTCACCTCGACTACCCGATAATTTTAGCGCTTTAAAAAAAGCATATAAATCTTCAATCGACAAAGAGGTGAGTTCTGATAAGTTTTTATTCTCAATAAACACATGTCGAGCGGCTTCACGTAACCGTGCACCATTACATGTGGGGCAAGGTCTTGAAGATAAATATTTAGCTAACTCCTCTCTCACCATAGATGAATCAGATTCTCGATATCGGCGTTGCATATTGATAAGTACGCCCTCAAACGGATGATGTTTTTTTAAAAAACCACCATGTGGACGTTGATATTCAAATTCTATTGCAACCTCACCACTACCATACAAAACTACATCTTGAATAAGAGGAGGTAAATCACAAAATGCGGTATGGACTGAAAAACCATAGTGATGCGCCAACGATTCTAATAAGGCGTAATAATAATTGGTTTTTTTATCCCAACCACGAATAGCACCATCCGCCAAACTTAAACTCACATCTTGTATAACACGTTTGGGGTCAAAAAATTGATCCACACCTAACCCATCGCAGTCAGCACATGCACCCATTGGGTTATTAAATGAAAATAAACGAGGTTCCAGCTCACTCAAACTATAACCACAAACAGAACAGGCAAAACTAGATGAAAAAACCATCTCTGAAAATTGCTCATCCATCGACACAACACTGACCAAACCATCTGCTAAATGAAGGGCATTTTCAAACGATTCACTTAAACGCTGTGCTAAATCCGCTCGGACTTTAAAGCGATCTACAACCACTTCAATGGTATGTTTTTTACGTAATGCCAATGTGGGTGGCGAATCAAGCTCACACAACTCACCATCAATACGAGCACGCACATACCCTTTAGCTTGTAGCTGTTGCAGTAATTGAACATGCTCACCTTTGCGCTCACGTACCACAGGAGCCAAAATCATTGCTTTACTGTCTACAGGCAAACCTAACACTTGATCAACCATTTGGCTAATCGTTTGTGCATGCAAAACCACTCCATGCTGCGGGCATCTAGGCTCACCAACACGTGCATACAATAAACGCAGATAATCATAAATTTCAGTAATCGTGCCTACGGTTGAACGTGGATTATGTGACGTGGCTTTTTGCTCAATAGAAATCGCCGGCGATAACCCTTCGATGGAATCCATGTCCGGTTTTTCCATCATAGATAAAAATTGCCTGGCATACGCCGATAAAGATTCCACATAACGTCGTTGCCCTTCGGCATAGAGGGTATCAAACGCCAATGATGATTTTCCAGAACCAGATAATCCTGTAATTACAGTCAGTTGATTGCGTGGTAAATCAACATTGATATTTTTTAAATTATGCGTTCTAGCGCCTCGAATACTGATATATTGGGTGGAATGTGACATAAAGAACCTTGACCCGGTCATGTGTTTATCAATTATACACTGGATGCCGTCGTTTGTGCAGGTTAAATCACATCACAATCAATTCCTGATAAACTAGGCGAAATAGTCTTTTTTTGGAAAAACCATGTTTGCTCCTCATGCTTACGCGTATGAAAAACCCCAATCAAGCGCAACATTTAAGGCCTCTCCAGATGATTTTAAAGTCGATGAACAATTAGCCTTTGACTTATCAGGCACCGGTGAGCATCTTTTTTTACATATCGAAAAACGCGGCTTAAATACCGAAGAGCTTGTGCGATCGCTTGCCCGAGAATTAAAAAAACCCATAAAAAGCATTGCTTATGCAGGACTAAAAGACAGACAAGCATTAACGACACAATGGCTATCTATTCATTGCCCAGGTGAAGACATCCCTCATGCAAATGTATTGCAAGGCATGAACTGGCGAGTCATTGATAGTGGTCGTCATCTTAAAAAATTAAAAATAGGCGGTTTAGCCAGCAATCGATTTACATTAATTCTACGCGATGTTATCCATCCTCAGGCCATTGAAGCACGACTGGAGTTAATCAATAAACATGGTGTACCCAACTACTTTGGGCCACAACGTTTTGGCCACAATGGACAAAACATAGAAAAAGCTCAAGCCATGCTTTTAAACGGACAACGCGTTAAAGACCGTTTTTTACGTGGTATATATTATTCTGCTGCACGTTCATTGTTATTTAATACCATTCTTTCCAAACGCGTATTAAATAACAATTGGAATAAAGCCATAATCGGTGATGTCATGCAGTTAACAGGAACAAAAAGCATTTTCAGTCCCGAAATGAATGATCCTTCACTGCAAGCACGTATTGATGCTCACGATATATCCCCCACAGCCCCCCTATGGGGAAAAGGTATTGAACGCTTGAGCCACGAGGCACTAGAGCTACAACAAATCGCATTGGAAGGATTAAACCAATGGTGTGAAGCACTTGAGCTGCATGGTCTTGAACGCATGTATCGATCACAAATCTTGCACGTTAATCACTTAACCTGGCAATGGCAAGATGCACAATGCTTAACGATTTCATTTGAATTACCTCCCGGAGCTTATGCAACGAGCGTGCTTCGTGAGCTAATCAACACAGAAGAACATCATGAGTGACTAGTGAACGCCTACATACTGCGCTTTATGCAACATACGTACTCATTTCTCGCTAGAAATATTGTCTAGCGAGAAACATTAAATCCATTGTAACCACTGCAATCGCCATAATTCATAAAGAAAAATTTGATTATCATCAGACGCTAAAAACGAAAGCAAGTCATCAGACATTAATTGGCGGTTGTTAGCGACATAGTAAATCAATTCTGGCGCAACACCTGTAATATCCCATTCACATCCATTCACAAATAATTCTAATACATCCTCGTGGTAAGCCATGCGACACGTTGCATCGCGTT
>CAZNVR010000011.1:0-222 GCA_964576655.1 uncultured Legionella sp.
AATTATCACGATAAGACACCACTGAGCCTAAATATTTACGCATTAACTCAGGGTACTCATGTACTGCTTCAGAAAAAGGACAAAAAATTACGCCTTTTTCAGCCAGCTTGGCTTTAAACGTTGTTGCTACAGAGACACTATCAAATACAGCATCCACAGCAACACCGGCTAACATTTCTTGTTCTTGAAGAGATATACCTAATTTTTCATAGGTTTTTAATA
>CAZNVR010000011.1:232-19304 GCA_964576655.1 uncultured Legionella sp.
TTAATAATTCAGGATCAACTTCTGCTAAACTTTTAGGACCATCTTTAAAATTTTTAGGCGCTGAATAATAAGAAATGTTCTGATAGTCTATAGGTGGATAATGTACGCTGGACCATTCAGGATGAGGCAAGGTTTGCCAATGACGAAATGCTTGCAAACGCCATTCCAACATAAACTCAGGCTCGCCTTTAATGGCTGATAAGCGTTTAATAACGTCTTCATCCAAGCCAGGTAAAAAAGTATCTGTATCAATGTCTGTTATAAAGCCATGTTGATATTCTCGTTCAAGCAAGGTATTTAATTGCTCATTGGTTTTAGTCACGACTTAACTCCAGTTGCTAATGTTTTAATTCGCTCAAGATCAGCTGTGGGAAGCATGGGCATCGCCAGGGCTTCTAAACTTACACTCTTCAAAGCAGATTCAATAGATTGGCTAATCAAGCGCCAATTGCCTTGAATATGACACACCTCTTGTAAAGAACACTCACTCTGATGGGCGCTGCATTCTGTTAAGCCGCGCGATTCATCCATGGCATAAATAATTTCAGCAACAGAAATATCACGCGCTGCTCGTTGCAAGCGGTATCCACCATTTACACCACGCACAGAAGATAAAAGTCCTGCTGTGGTTAATCGTTTTAATAATTTACTCACCGTAGGTATGGTCAAATGTGTATGCAATGCAATGTCGCGTGCATTTAATTGTTGCGAACATTTTGCAAGATGCACCATCACTACTGTTCCATAATCGGCCAATTTGCTGATGCGAAGCATACCACTCCTATGTTAATTAATCTAGTACCAATTAGGTCTTTATTCAAAAAAGGAAAGGATAATACCCGCATTTTCTTGTGTAAGCAATGTATATATTGACAAAAAATTAACTTCAAGATAAAATTTGCGCCATCTGATTCGCAAGGACTCTCTTCATGACGACATTCAAAAAAACAACCCATATATTGTTTTCTATTGCCTGTGCTTTTATTATTCAAACCAAGTCGTATGCTGAACCTGCCAATTTATCTACCCTAAAAACAGAAGTGATTGCCTATCATGATTCAGGCAGTTATCAAAAAGAATTATCAGACGTTATTCATAAGGCTAGTAAATACATCCAAGCACGTGCAAAAGCGAATCAAACGCAAGCAAACCCCGAAAAATTAGCCATTGTACTAGACATAGATGAAACAAGCTTATCAAATTACACCACAATGCGTGCTCGTGATTTTGCAGACGATCGAGAAAAAATGCATCGCGCCTGGAATGACGCGAATGCCCCTGTAATCAAACCCATGCTCTCTTTATACAATAAAGCCTTGAGTGAAAAAGTAGCTGTATTTTTTGTAACAGGTCGACGTGCGTGTTTTAAACAACCTACAAATACTAATTTAACGTTAGCAGGCTTTAAGGGATGGACCGGTCTTTATTTTAAACCTGATCAAGAAAAAACCTCATCAAATACCGCATTCAAAATTCGTTCAAGAGCAGATATTACGAAAAAAGGCTATACCATCGTTGCATCAATTGGTGATCAGTACAGTGATTTAAACGGAGGTTATGCAGAAAAAACCTTTAAATTGCCCAATCCATATTATTACGTACCGTAAAAAGGCTCGAGATAAATTGGGAAAAAACCGAGTTAATGAAGGCAATACCCCTATGCCAACTTAGCTTTTGTTAGATTGATACACATATTGATCAAGTAGTTTAATCGCATGCGCTGTTGTTAAGGGTTTCGTTAATACGCTATCCATAAAATAGTCGTTACAATCGTCCTTAACGACATGCGCTTGATAAGCAGTTAACGCTACAATCGGCACATAGTATGGCGTATTTTTCTCCATTTCACGAAACGTCTTTGAAACAATATAACCAGACGTATCTTGCAAACCAATATCCATAAGAACTAACTCGTATTTACCTGGCTCAAATAAGATACTTGCCGTATCACCTGAACCAGCAATATCCACAGCACAATTTAATTGGGTCAATATTGCCTGTTGCACATGTTGCGCAATAATATTGTCCTCTACAAGTAAGACGCGTATAGGTTTATCGCTACGTAGATTGCGAGTAACTGGAGTTGATTGACGAATTAATTCTTCCAATTTTTTCTGTTTACTAATATCACATAAAACCACAACCAAGCCAATAATCTGGTTAGTATCATTTCGTAACGGCATACGCGAAACAGTATAAAACTGAGTTAACTCATCTGGCTTATCAATCTGAACGTGTTCTTTATCGTGCTCAGCAACACCTGACATTAAAACGGCTTTATCATTTAATATCATTGATTCAATACATGTCGGATGCCAGGAAAAACATCTCGCCATGTGCTCATAGGGCGTGCCGCAGGGCATGTCATTTAAGCCTAATAAATGAATGAATTTTTGATTACAGCCTTTAAGCAAACCATCCCTATCAATCCAATAGACGATATTGGGCATGCAATTAATAATATCCATATAATATTGATGTAAATTCATACGTTCATCCAATTTTAGTCTAGGGTGTGTTTACAATTCAGATTCTGACGTTAAATTCTTTTGTTGACTTAAGATAACATAAAAATGGATTTAGATTAATTTAAACACATGGGGTTTTATCTTACATTTTGGGAGAAAACGCTGTTCATTATCGATCAGAGAAAAAATTATGGCAACAACAAACATCCTTGTTTAATTGTTCTGGATTATTCAGAAAGACGTTTTTTATTGTACCGGTGATAACAGGTAATTCTCACTTAGTTTTTCAGTTTCGTTATACAATGCTTCAAAAGCCGCATTAAAGTCTTTTTCTAACTTGACAAATTGATTACTGTTTGACAGAGGTAAATCAAAAAAACTTCGTGATACAGGTTTATTTGTAATAGAGGTCACAACAAAATCATACAAACTGAAAAAAGCATTGAATACGTTAATAAGAACTTGATGTAAAGAATGCATCCATGAATCAGCGTTTTGAGTTGGAACAGCATTTTGAATGTTAACACTATCCTCAGACTTGAAAATTTTTTTAACTTCGCCTTTAAATTTGCTATAGGAGTGTGGGAGTCTATACACATTTAGATCTAACGTTGATTCAAATTCAGTTACACGCTCATCCAACTGAGTAAGGATTCTACTCAATACATGGTTTGAAGGATTTTTCTCGCTCAATGTACGAAGTAACGATTTAAACTCGTTCACATGTTTAACCAATACATCTTTTTCGCTCAAGGTCATGTTCATAATATTACTCCAATACAAATAAAGATAAAAATTATATCACATAATAAAATTTTAACACAACAATTGCTGGATTTATTTCATAAAAAGAACACTTTGATAATATTTTAGCTAAAAATTCAAAGCATACTCATCATGGTATGATCTTGCCCTGCAGGACAAAAGCACTAACATTTAAACGTTTAAACCATTTTCACTATAGTCCAATTCAACGATATTGTTATCAACCATTTTTGCCATGCTTGAGCGAAAGAATACATTGCTATTTTCAAACCATCCTTTGATGCTAGCAACGTTTTCTGCGTGGTTTGTGCCAGGCAACTCATAGGTTTGTTGTTGCCCAAACAATTGCAATTTGTTTAATGCCTTTTCGCTCTCAGCCTTATGGTGACGTGTCTCTGCGAACATCACTGTAAAATAAGAAAAAAACGGGGTCATCATCATAGAATAAGCTAAAAAATCATTATTTGGATGATAGATTTCACCTTCTGGTCTAGCATAAAATTGCGACAAGAATAAACAAGCAGCAAAAAGCCCTGCCGAAACGATAAATGCCGGTTTATAAAAAAGCAAACTAGAACGCAAGTTCTCGTGGTATTCTTTCAGTGGATCATTTTCAATGTTTTGAGAAACGTCCTGGTAAAAAGCCAACATATTCTCGGAGTAATTTAACCCCTTTTCACAATCAGACTCTGAGTTAGCCAATAGTAAATTAGAAATAACATCGTCTTGTGTTTTACTATTCACCCGGCTTCGATAAACTGCTCTAATTACAGAGAGCAATCGATCGTTAAATTCGATCATAAATTGTAAAGTTAACTTGACTCGTCCTTCATCAGAATAATTAGGTTTCAAAGCCATATATTCGGTCAATGTCTTCTTCAGTGCGTCACCATAGGCTTCAAGAAATTTTTTAGATATGTTTGGCATGATATAAATTTCACTTATACGTTATAATTGCACAGAATATATCATATGTATGTATTTAAAAGATACCAAATGTCAGGGCGAGAGCAAAAACAAGTGCGATCAAAAATAAACAACATAGCTGCGAAGGGTTTCATTTGATCCCTGGTTCAACGTCCAGGGGTTTGTTTGCAGTATCCTGTGATCTGACAAGCCTCCTTGAATTCTGCGTATAAAGCGGTACGTAGACGTATAGAACAAATTATAATTTCTTATAATCTTGCACTAAGCAAGGAGGCTGGCTTTTGAAAAACGTCAATAAAAAGCTTACTGATAATCTACCGATATAATTTCATACTCCACTATTCCTCCGGGTGTTTTTACAACCACGGTATCATCAACTTGTTTACCAATCAGTGCTCGACCAATTGGTGAGCTATAAGATATTTTATTAAGCTTAATATCTGCTTCGTCTTCACCCACGATCTGATATGTCATTTCAACATCTGTTTGTACGTGACAGACATGAACCGTTGCTCCAAACACCACTTTTCCCTCATTTGGCAATTGACTAATATCAACCACTTGAGCTAACGATATTTTGGCTTCTAAATCTTGAATACGCCCTTCCATAAAGCTTTGCTCTTCACGGGCCGCATGATATTCAGCATTCTCTTTCAAATCACCATGTGCGCGTGCAACAGCAATGGCTTCAATAATTCTTGGTCGTTCAATCGTTTTTAAACGATGTAATTCTTCTTTAAGGGCCTCTGCACCCTCAACGGTCATTGGATGTTTTTGCATCGTGTAAGTCCTGTAGTCGTGTTACGGTTTGTCTATCTTCGTATTTCATGGCCAAACATGCCGCTTGAGCCCCGGATAATGTTGTTGTGTAGCTTACCTTATGCTGCAATGCATTGCGCCTAATTGCAAATGAATCTGCTATTGCTTGCTTGCCTTCGGTGGTATTTACAATAAAGTCAATCTCATGATTTTTAATATAGTCAACCACATGCGGTCGGCCTTCCGCTACTTTTAAAACGCGTGTACACGCAATACCTGCCGCTTTTAAGACCGCTAATGTACCGCGAGTTGAGATAATTTCAAACCCCAAATCAATTAAACGCCTTGCAATATCACCCACACGTGCCTTATCTGCATCACGAACTGAAACAAACGCGCGTTTATGCTTAATGATATGACATCCCGCGCCTAACTGGGCTTTTGAGTATGCCTGACCAAAACGTTTGGCTATACCCATGACTTCTCCTGTCGATTTCATTTCAGGGCCTAGAATTGAATCCACTCCTGCAAATTTGACAAAAGGAAACACCGGCAATTTAATAGAGTAAAATGCAGGCGTGGGTGCATATTGAGTTAACCCTTGTTCTTTAAGACTCACACCAACCTTACATAACGCCGCAATTTTAGCTAACGGCAATCCTGTGGCTTTAGAGACAAACGGTACGGTACGTGACGCACGAGGATTAACCTCTAAAATATAAACATCATCTCCCTGTATGGCAAATTGCGCATTAATCAAACCAACAACGCCTAATTCTAACGCCATTAAACGGAGTTGCTCAATCAAATCTTGTTGTACAACAACACTTAAACTAAACGGTGGTAAGGTGCACGCCGAATCACCTGAATGCACGCCTGCTTGTTCAATGTGTTCCATGATGCCACCAATCAAAACATCCACTCCATCACAAACAGCATCCACATCCACTTCAATCGCATCATTTAAAAAGCGGTCTAATAACACAGGAGAATCATTCGAGACATTTACAGCATGTGATAAATACTGCAATAAATCGTCTTCATTATACACCACCTCCATGGCGCGTCCGCCCAAAACATAAGAAGGACGAACGACTAAAGGATAACCAATACGTCTGGCAAGCACGATAGCTTCGTCTTCACTGCGTACAGTGCCATTAGCCGGCTGTTGTAAACCTAATTTATTGACTAACTGCTGAAAGCGTTCACGGTCTTCTGCCATATCAATCGCATCAGGTGATGTGCCAATAATCTTTACGCCTTGCGCTTCAAGTTTGCGTGCAAGTTTTAAAGGTGTCTGTCCACCATAATGCACAATGACACCCAAAGGTTGTTCAATGGCGACTATTGATAGCACATCTTCAAGGGTTACGGGTTCAAAATAAAGCCTGTCTGAAGTATCAACGTCTGTTGATACTGTTTCTGGGTTACAATTAATCATGATTGTTTCAAAACCAGCCTCACGCAGTGCCATGGCTGCATGAACACAACAATAATCAAACTCAATACCCTGACCTATACGATTTGGCCCCCCACCTAAAATCATAATTTTTTTTGTATTCACATTTGGACGTGCTTCACTCGTTGATTGATAGCAAGAATAAAGATACGCCGTATCACTCGAAAATTCAGCAGCGCATGAATCAATCCGTTTATAAACAGGTAACACGCTTAAATGAAGACGATGTTGCCTTACCTCATCTTCTGTGCAATGCAATAATCCTGCCAAATACGCATCGGAAAAACCCCTTTGTTTAAATTTTCGCAACGTCATTGCATCTAGTTGTGCAAGGGTCTGATTTTTAAGCGTGTCCTCCATCCGTACTAACTCTTGGATTTGACCTAAAAACCAAGGATCCACACGGCTTTCTTGATGAATTTCATCCAAAGTCATATGATGCCTGAATGCATCAGCAAGATACCACAATCGATCCGGTGTGGGTTCTTGTAAATGACCACGCAACACGCTCATTTCACCCTGTTTAAATAATGGATGTAAACCACAACGATCAATTTCCAAACTACGAATAGCTTTTTGTAAAGACTCTTGAAAATTAGACCCAATGGCCATCACCTCACCAACTGATTTCATCTGCGTGGATAATGTCGTTGGTGTTTGTGGAAATTTATCAAAATTAAAACGAGGGATTTTGGTCACGACATAATCAATGGTCGGTTCAAATGATGCAGGTGTTTTACCACCGGTAATTTCATTTGCCAATTCATCCAAGGTGTACCCCACTGCCAGTAAAGCTGCTATTTTTGCAATGGGAAACCCTGTGGCTTTAGATGCCAAGGCTGAACTACGTGAAACACGTGGATTCATTTCAACAACCAACATGCGTCCATCACAAGGGTTCACCGCAAATTGAACATTGGAGCCTCCTGTATCGACCCCAACGGCACGTAAAATACGAATGGAAGCATCTCGCATACGTTGAAATTCTTTATCGGTTAGGGTTTGTGCAGGAGCCACGGTAATCGAATCCCCGGTGTGCACCCCCATGGGATCTAAATTTTCAATGCTACAGACAATAATGCAATTATCATGTTTATCACGCACCACTTCCATTTCATATTCTTTCCAACCCAATACGGACTCATCAATGAGTAACTCGTGCGTAGGAGATAATTCAAGGCCTCGTAAACAGATCTCTTCAAATTCTTCACGATTATAAGCAATACCACCCCCGCTACCTCCCATGGTAAACGATGGTCGAATGATCGTAGGAAAACCCAGTTGAGCTTGAGCTTCTAGTGCTTGCTCTAAACTGTGGGCAATGGCTGAACGTGGCATTTCTAAACCAATGTCATTCATTAATGAACGAAATTTTTCACGATTTTCAGCTTTATCAATCGCCTCACGATTAGCACCAATTAACTCAACGTTGTATTGTTCTAAAATACCTTCACGGGCTAAATCCAGAGCGCAATTTAATGCCGTTTGTCCACCCATGGTTGGAAGCAATGCATCAGGGCGTTCTTTTTCAATGACACGCGCCACTTCTTGCCATAGTACAGGCTCAATATACGTTGCATCGGCTAATTCTGCATCGGTCATAATGGTTGCAGGATTAGAGTTAACAAGAATGACTCGATAGCCTTCTTTTTTTAAAGCACGTACGGCTTGAGTGCCAGAATAATCAAACTCACACGCCTGACCAATAACAATCGGTCCGGCGCCTAAAATAAGAATGGATTTAAGATCAGTACGTTTAGGCATGGGGGTCTTAAAAAAAATCTAAAGTGACTTATCTTATCGGTTTTTGTATAAAATTTATAGAGTTGACTGAGCAAAAGAAGGTTTAAAACATTTTTTCACATTCCTTAAGGCACTAAGGGTGTATCTATATCAACCTCAGGGTCTACATTAAATATTTCTCGCATATGTTGAACATCAGATTTAAAAAAAGTACCTGTATAACAAGGACCTAATAACTTAGAATAGAGACAAAGACTTTTTGATAATACCGGTGCTGTCATATATTCACTGATCACAGCGCATAACAAGTTGAGTGCGATATGAATACCTCCAGGATTGCTATTTGGAAATAAAAAGATAAACAAGATATTGGCTTGAAACACACCGTTTATATATCCTATCCATCGTCCATAAAATGCAGTATCGGTTACCTCATCAAGGGCATATGTATGTAACACAACATCATCACAACTTAATTGATGATCGTTAAATGAAGGAGCATGAAGCGGTTCTAGATTACAATGCTGAAGACGATAAAATAAAGCCGCTAACACCTCTAAAGAAGAGCATGTAGACGTTATGTTTCGAAGCTGACTCACATATAACTTAACGTGTTGATCGGTTTCAATACTATCAATCGCATAACCAATAGGTTTTTTAGATAAATTAGACAAACATAACTCAGCAACGGATATGTATAACAGTCCACTAACAATTCCGTTTATATATGTCGCGCATAACTGTATAGCAAGCGATTTTATTTTCATATGTTCAAGACCAATGGCCGTTGCCAACCCATTGGTTGTTAACATGATCCAACAGGTAGACAGCATAAAATTGATTAATTTAATTTGGAAAAATCGGCTGGAATCGGGTCTAACATGGAACATTAAACGAGGATTATTCATACATCATCCTTTAGAATGCGTTGATAATTTATTTTTTTATTATCAACGCATGAAGGGCATACCTGACAAAAATTAATAACGATAATGCTCTGGTTTATATGGCCCATTCACAGGAACACCAATATAATCCGCTTGCTCTGACGTTAATTGAGTTAACTTAGCCCCAATACGCTCTAAATGTAAGCGAGCTACTTTTTCATCCAAATGCTTAGGCAATACATACACTTGATTAGCATAATGTTCGGCCCGTTCAAATAATTCTATTTGAGCTAAGACTTGATTGGTGAATGAAGCAGACATGACAAAACTAGGATGGCCTGTGGCACAACCTAAGTTCACAAGACGGCCTTCTGCTAACACAATAATGCGTTTTCCATCAGGAAAAATAACGTGATCAACTTGTGGTTTAATATTTTCCCATTCATAGTTACGCAAACCTTGAATATCTATTTCAGAATCAAAATGACCAATATTACATAAAATAGCTTGATTTCTCATGCGAGCAACATGTTCATGTGTAACAACATGTGAGTTGCCAGTCGCTGTAACAACAATATCCACTTGTTCAGCAACATCATCAAGGGTCACTACACGATACCCTTCCATTGCAGCTTGCAATGCGCAAATAGGATCAATTTCTGCGATATATACAGTGGCGCCTTGTCCACGTAATGCTTGCGCACACCCTTTACCCACATCACCATAACCTAAAATTAACGCAACTTTACCTGCAATCATGACATCCGTTGCCCGTTTTAAACCATCCAATAATGATTCACGGCAGCCATACAAATTATCAAATTTTGATTTAGTCACAGCATCATTAACGTTAATAGCAGGCATTTTTAGTTCGTCACGTTTTGCCATTTCATATAGTCTGGCAACACCCGTGGTGGTTTCTTCTGATACGCCTTTAATTGCAGCTAACATCTCAGGATAATTTTGATGAATAATTTGGGTAAGATCACCCCCATCATCCAATAATAAATTAGGTGTCCAACCATCAGGACCTCTTAGTGTTTGTTCAACACACCACCAATACTCCTCTTCTGTTTCACCTTTCCAGGCAAATACAGGAATATTTGCCGCAGCAATTGCAGCAGCAGCATGGTCTTGTGTTGAAAAAATATTACAAGAAGACCACCGAACACTTGCACCTAATGCAATCAAGGTTTCAATAAGAACGGCTGTTTGAATGGTCATGTGTAAACAACCTGCAATACGAGCACCTTTTAAAGGCTGGTTTGCACCAAACTCTGTACGAAGCGCCATTAAGCCTGGCATTTCTGTTTCAGCAATAGCAATTTCTTTACGTCCCCAAGCAGCAAGGGACATATCAGCAACTTTGTAATCCAGGGACTGGTCATTTTGTACTAACATAAGGTTCTCTCTTAATTAATTTTTAGTAAGCACAACGTTTACGTCCAAGCATGTGCTTGAGTGATTAAACACCCTCTTAATAGTCCACGTACCACGTTTTATCCACGTTATTCGGGGCTATTGCTACATGAATGAATCCTGCGGACAAGCCGCAGGGCGTCTAACGTTGACATATCAACAAACCTATAAAGCGTTACGTAATGCATCCACTTTATCTAAACGTTCCCACGGTAAATTGTCACGTCCATAATGACCATAACTTGCCGTTTGACGATAAATAGGACGCAAGAGATCATGATGGTTAATAATGCCTTGAGGAGTTAAATCAAAATGCGTTTTAATTAATTCAATAATCGCCATTTGATCCATATGCGCTGTGCCAAATGTTTCTACAGAAATGGATGTAGGCTCTGCAACGCCTATTGCATAAGACACTTGAATTTCACATTTATCAGCAATGCCTGCTGCAACCAAATTTTTAGCAACATATCGTGCCGCATACGCAGCAGAACGATCAACTTTAGATGGATCTTTACCAGAAAAGCATCCACCACCATGCCTTGCCATGCCGCCATATGTATCCACAATAATTTTACGACCAGTTAAACCACAATCCCCCAGAGGTCCACCTATCACAAATCGACCCGTTGGATTAATAAAATAACGCGTTTGAGGTAGTAACCATTCTTCTGGAAGCACCGGTTTAATAATTTCTTCTCGAACAGCTTCGACTAAATCATCATGACTAATGGATGGTGCATGTTGTGTTGAAAAAACAATGGTGTCTATGGATACAGGCTTGCCATCAACATAATTCATTGTTAATTGACATTTTCCATCTGGACGTAACCAAGGTAACACGCCTTCTTTTCGCAAATTTGCCTGGCGTTGCATTAAACGATGAGCATATGCAATAGGAGCTGGCATAAATACATCGGTTTCACGACTAGCATAACCAAACATCATGCCTTGATCGCCAGCACCCAATACGTTTGTTTGTTGATTATCAACACCTTGTGCAATATCGGCTGACTGTTTACCGATCGCTGATAACACAGCACAAGATTCCCAATCAAATCCCATTTCAGAACTGTTGTACCCGATATCTTTAATAACGCCTCGTGTGATGGCTTCCACATCAACCCATGCATTGGTTGTAATTTCCCCACCAACCATAACCATACCGGTTTTAACAAAGGTTTCACACGCCACACGTGCTTTGGGATCTTGAGCTAAAATAGCATCTAAAATAGCATCAGAGATTTGATCTGCTATCTTATCTGGATGTCCTTCAGAAACAGATTCTGAAGTAAAAACATGAGAATTATTCACAACGACGATGCTCCTGTTATAAATGTATTGAGGCAGGCCTCATTAAACCAATAAATTGCTTAAAAATAACCTCAATGTCATGCGGTCCAGGGCTTGCCTCTGGATGTCCTTGAAAACCAAACGCAGGTTTTTTTTGATGCATAATACCTTGTAAACTTTGATCGAACAAGGAACGATGTGTAACGTGTAAAGAATCAGGCAAACTTGCTTCATCAATAGCAAAACCATGATTTTGACTAGTAATGAATACTTGTTGCGTTTTTACATCTAATACAGGGTGATTCGCACCATGATGACCAAATTTCATTTTTAAAGATTGAGCACCACAGGCTAATGCTAGAATTTGAAACCCCAAGCAAATGCCAAATACTGGAATATCTGCATCTAAAAAGGCTTTTGTCGCGCGAATAGCATAATCACAAACAGCGGGATCGCCAGGACCATTGGATAAAAACACACCATCCGGATTCATTGCAAGCACCTCTTGTGCACTTGTTTCTGCAGGAACGATGGTTAAATGACAACCTAAATCATAGAGAATACGTAAAATAGATTGCTTCACACCAAAATCATACACCACAACATGATATCGTAGGGGATTGGATTCAGAAGCCCATTCACCTCGTCCCTCATGCCAGCACTCAATAATCTGCCTTGACACATCTTTTGCCAAATCCAACCCATTCATGCCTGAAAATGTACCTGCTAACCGCCTGGCTTCTTCAACTTGATTCACATCGGTACTAATACAAGCACCCATAGCACCATGCTCTCGTAATCGATGAGTTAGCGCTCGTGTATCAATGCCATCAATAGCAATCACGCCATGTCTTTTTAACCAATCAGGCAGGGATTGTGTTGATCTATAATTACTAGGCGTTCTCACGCAATGATTCATCACTAAGCCTTTTGCCCAGACTCGGGTTGATTCCATATCATCGGGATTACAGCCTGTATTGCCTACATGTGCTGTAGTTAAGGTAATGATTTGATGCGCATAAGACGGATCGGTCAACATTTCTTGATATCCTGTCATTGCAGTGTTAAATACCAACTCACCGACACAATGACCCTTTGCGCCTACCGATTCACCTTCAAACACAGTACCATCAGCAAGAACCAATATAGCCGGACTATTCATCAGATGACTCCTCGATTGACGTGGTTGGGCAATCGCCCAACACTAAAGAGAAAACGAGTTACATATCTTCAAAGAACTTCTTTACGCCATCAAACCATGATGTTGAACGTGGTGAATGAGCACTTTTGCTATTATCCAATGACTCTTGAAATTCTGTTAATAAATTCTTTTGTTCTTTGGATAAACTAACCGGCGTTTCAACTACAACTTTACATAGTAAATCACCAGTTGCATAACCGCGTACAGATTTCATCCCTTTACCACGCATACGAAATGTTTTATTCGTTTGTGTTTCGGCTGGAATTTTTAACGTGACACGTCCTTCAAGTGTTGGCACTTCAATTGACCCACCTAGCGCTGAAACAACAAAGCTAATCGGTACCTCACAATGCAAATCACCATCTTGACGGACAAAAATAGCATGCGGTTTAACACTCACCTGAACATACAAATCACCAGCCGCTCCACCATGAGTACCGGCTTCGCCTTCTCCACTTAAACGAACTCTATCACCATTATCAACACCTGCTGGTATTTTAACGGTTAATTTTTTACTTTCACGAACACGCCCTTGGCCATGGCAAGACAAGCATGGGTCAGTGACCACTCGACCATCTCCATGACAGGTTGGACAGGTTTGTTGAATAGAGAAAAAACCTTGTTGAATGCGAACTTGTCCCATACCATTACATGTTTCGCAATTTTTAGGTGTAGTGCCTTTTTTAGCACCGCTTCCATCGCAAGGTGTACAAACTGCATGCCGTGGGACTGTGATTTCAATCTGTTTACCGTGAGCAGCTTCCTCAAGCGTTAATTGCACATTATATTGCAAATCCGCTCCATGTTGACCTCGTGATTGCTGTCTGGAACCACGTCCGCCTGAGAAGATGTTTTCAAAAATATCTTCAAACACATCACTAAATCCACCATGGGGTCCGCCACCCATTTGTGCATCAACACCTGCATGACCATATTGATCATACATACCACGCTTTTTCTTATCAGACAAAACAGCGTAGGCTTTTTGTACCTCTTTAAATTTTTCTTCAGCTGCTTTGTCATCGGGATTGCGATCGGGGTGAAGCTTCATCGCTAGTTTACGATAAGCTTTTTTAATTTCAGCGTCTTCAGCGTTACGGTTTACGCCAAGAAGTTCATAATAATCCTGCTGTTGCATGGAATACTCACATTACAAAATAATAAAAAAAACGTGACTGATGTCACGTCAAAGAATCAGTTTAACATAAATACGTTGGGCCTTGGCCCAACGCGCTCATGTACTGTCTATAATTTGTTGGGCGAAGGCCCAACCTACAAAACACTATTATTATTTTTTGTCTTCTTTTACTTCTTCAAACTCAGCATCAACGACACCATCATCGGCTTGTTTAGATGCTTGTTCTGGTTGAGCCGCACCTTCTTGCGCTTGGCCTTCAGCAGCTTTTTTAGCATACACGCGTTCAGCCATTTTAGACGATGCTGTTGTTAATGTCGCCAGTTTTTCCTCAATTTGTGCTTTTTCATTGGCTTTTACTGCATCTTTTAATTCAGAGATAGCTTTTTCAATTTCTGTTTTTTCATCATCAGACAAGTCATCAGCCAAGTCTTTTAATGATTTTTCACTGCTATGAATCATGCCATCTGCTTGGTTACGCAAATCAACCAACTCTTTAAATGCTTTATCTTCTTCAGCATGAGATTGTGCATCTTTAACCATTGCTTGCACTTCTTCATCACTTAAACCACTTGATGCTTTAATGACAATGGATTGTGCCTTGCCAGTTGCTTTATCTTTAGCAGATACATTCAAAATACCATTGGCATCAATATCAAACGTCACTTCAATTTGAGGCACGCCACGAGGTGCTGATGGAATGTCTTTTAAATCAAAACGTCCTAATGATTTATTCGCAGACGCTTGTTCACGCTCACCTTGTAAAACATGAACAGTTACAGCTGTTTGATTATCATCTGCTGTTGAAAAGACTTGATTCGCTTTAGTAGGGATAGTGGTATTTTTTTCAATTAATTTTGTCATCACACCACCCATGGTTTCAATACCTAATGACAAGGGGGTCACGTCTAATAACAAAATATCTTTTACTTCACCAGATAAAACAGCAGCTTGAATGGCAGCACCTACAGCAACAGCTTCATCAGGATTCACGTCTTTACGAGGTTCTTTGCCAAAAAATTCTTCAACAACTTTTTGTACCAAAGGCATACGAGTTTGACCACCCACTAAAATCACATCATTGATTTGTGCAACGGTCAGTCCTGCATCTTTTAATGCCATTTTTAATGGTTCAACCAACGACTCCAGTTTTGCACGAGTTAGTTTAATATTTAAGTGTTTAGGACCTGATGCATCAGCGGTAATGTAAGGCAGGTTAATATCTGTTTGTTGAGCAGAAGACAACTCAATTTTAGCTTTTTCAGCGGCTTCTTTTAAACGTTGTAACGCTAGAGGATCATTGTGTAAATCAATCCCTGTATCTTTTTTAAATTCAGCAACCAAATATTCAATTAAGGCTAAGTCAAAATCTTCACCACCTAAGAATGTATCGCCGTTTGTTGCTAATACTTCAAATTGATGTTCACCATCCACTTCAGCAATTTCAATGATAGAAATATCAAATGTACCACCACCTAAGTCATATACAGCAATCACTGAATCGCCACGTTTTTTATCCATACCATAAGCAAGAGCTGCAGCAGTAGGTTCATTGATAATTCGCTTTACTTCAAGACCTGCAATACGACCGGCATCTTTTGTTGCTTGACGTTGTGAATCGTTAAAATATGCAGGCACTGTAATCACCGCTTCAGTGACTTCTTTACCTAAATAATCTTCAGCTGTTTTTTTCATTTTACGCAATACTTCAGCTGAAATTTGCGGTGGTGCTTTATCGTCATTTTTAACACGAACCCACGCATCGCCATTATCTGTTTTAACGATTTTGTAAGGAACCATTTTAATGTCTTTTTGAACAACCGCATCGTCAAAACGTCGGCCAATTAAACGCTTGATAGCAAATAAGGTATTGTCAGGATTCGTCACTGCCTGGCGTTTCGCAGATTGACCTACTAAAATTTCATTGTCATTGGTATAGGCAACGATAGATGGCGTGGTACGATGCCCTTCGCTGTTTTCAATCACACGTGGTTTTCCACCTTCCATTACTGCAACACATGAGTTAGTTGTACCTAAGTCAATTCCGATAATTGCGCTCATAATTCTCACTCCGCTGTTTGTTTAATTTTTGTTAACTAGCTATATGGGGATTTAAATTTATATTTCAAGCCACACTTATTTTTTTATGATGCAACAATCACTCGCGCAGGGCGAATCACTCGATCATTCAGCTTATATCCTTTTTGAAAAACCATTAACACTGTATTAGGCGCGGCATCTTCAGAGGCTTGCATCGCCATGGCTTCGTGTAATTTAGGGTCAAACACCTCGCCTAAAGGATTAATTTGTGTGACATCAAATTTACTTAATACATCTGTAAATAATTTCATCGTTAATTCAAGCCCTTCACGCATGGCTGCGTCAGCTTCTGCTAATTGCAAGGCTTGTTCAAGACTGTCCATCACCGGCAACAACGCTTCACCAAATTTTTCTAAACTATAACGGTGCGCATTAGCCACATCGCGTTCGGCTCGTCGACGCACATTATCTAACTCTGCTAATGCACGTACTGATTTTTCCCAGTTGTCATGTGCTTGTTGTTCAGCTAATGTCAGTTTTTCTTCTAAAGCTGCATAAGATGGGTGATCCAATGCATTAGCGTCAACATCATGGTTACTTGCTTCACTCACATCAAGTTCTTGCTCAACACTCTCTTCTTTAAATTTTTTCCAATCTTTTGGGGCTTTTTCACTCATGCTTTACCACTCCTCAAATTAGTTGAATTGATATATGGGGATTAATAAAAAAAAAACAAGAGGTAAAGACTATTTGTAAATATTCCTCTTCTGTGAAAAACGATGGCTCTTACCATAGAACTTAGTTTAGAAGATACTCGAGTGTTTCTCATTATTTGTAAAAATCCCTGTGCGGACAGTGACATGCTCATTTATTCTTACTTGCAGTGCATGCACATTCATTGCATACTTGGCTTTTTATACAGTCAAATAAGGCGTTGAATGCAAGCTTGGTCACCTACATCCTGGTTAATGCATTCTTACGAACAAGCAGCCGACTACCCTGATCAACATCACCTTACTCGCGTGGTTGCACGATTAAGTCAATTGCCACCGTTGGTCACCAGTGGTGAAATTAAACTTTTAAAACAGGCCATTGCACGTGCAGGACGAGGAGAAGCCTTTATTTTACAAGGCGGTGATTGTGCAGAATCATTTGCAGATTGTCGTTCAGATATTATCACTAATAAACTTAAAATATTATTACAAATGAGTGTGGTCTTATTGCATGGCATACGTAAACCCATTATTCGGATTGGGCGTATTGCCGGCCAATACGCAAAACCACGCTCATCCGGTATCGAAACAATAAATGGCATTACTCTACCTAGTTATCGAGGTGATTTGGTTAACTCCCAAGTGTTTTCTACCAGATCTCGTACACCAAATCCTGAACGATTACTTAAAGGCTATAGTTGTGCTGCGATGACGCTTAATTTTATTCGTGCACTCCTGGACGGTGGTTTTGCTGATTTACACCATCCTGAGCAATGGGATTTAAGTTTTGTCGAACACTCCAAACAAGCCGATGAATACCATGCTATTCTAAACTCAATTACCCAAGCAATGAACTTGTTTAAATCAATTGATGGGTTACAAAACAGCCATCTAGGACAAGCTGATTTTTTTACCTCACACGAGGCTCTTCATCTGCATTATGAACAAGCGCTCACGCGCAAGGTACGAGACGGCAGGTGGTATGATCTATCAACACATCTGCCATGGATTGGCATGCGTACAGCAAATACGGGAAGTGCGCACCTTGAATTTTTACGTGGCGTCGACAATCCTGTTGGAATTAAAATAGGACCACATGCTACATCAGCGTGGCTTGATGAAATACTTCACTGTTTGAATCCGCAAAAAGAAGAAGGACGTATTCTTTTAATTAGTCGGATGGGTGCCAACCTGATTGAACAACAGCTCCCACCTTTAATTGAGGCCGTCAACAAAAGTGGGATACCTGTTACCTGGTCTTGCGATCCCATGCATGGCAATACAGAAACCACTCAAGATGGCATTAAAACCAGGCATTTTGATACCATTTTGTTAGAGCTTCAACAAGCGGTAACGATTCACCGGGCAATGAATAGTCATTTAGGCGGTGTGCATTTTGAATTAACCGGTGAAAATGTCACAGAATGCATGGGAGGGGCTCGAGGATTAGCTGCTGATGATTTAAAACACGCCTATCAAAGTTTAGTTGACCCACGTCTTAATTATGAACAATCATTAGAAATGGCAATTCAACTAAGTCGACAATTAAGTGTTTAAACACCTTAAATAAAACCGCCTGTCGGGCCCGACACAACAGCTGTATTTAATCGTACGAGCTCATTAATATCAACCAATTCCCCCGATGGACTTCCCTGACATGCAGACTTGAGTTATCCACCTGCATGTCAGGGTGTTTTTTTTGTCGTATTGAATACCGATAAAGACTGTTTTATTACATCTAATGCATGCTAGGATGAAGAGCTCATCTTACACCGCCTGGTGAATGAAGCCTAACACCGTCACACATGACGTACTACAATATAAGGATATATTGGCATCTATGTTTAAATATTGTTTTCTATTTACCTGCTTTTTACTCAGTGCGTGTGTGATGGTAGGGCCTGATTATAAAGAACCGCCAAGTCCTGTGACTGAGCACTGGACAAAGAATACATCTGTAAAAGAAAAAACCATTCATGATGCCAAATGGTGGACTGTGTTTGGTGATCCCAATCTAACAGCATTAATTCACCAAGGGTATCAAAATAATTTATCCGTACAAAGTGCTGGCATTCGCGTCCTACAAGCCAGAGCCCAATTGGCTCAATCGGTTGGCGAGCTCTACCCCCAACAACAAGCAATTACCGGTAATTATAATTACAATCGTATTGGTGGAAGCTCCTTACAAACCGTTTTACCACCCACCTTTAATACTGCATTATTGGGCTTTTCTGCTAACTGGGAAATTGATTTTTGGGGTAAA
>CAZNVR010000012.1:0-17128 GCA_964576655.1 uncultured Legionella sp.
GCTCATTTACCCTGAACTGTATTTATTTCAATCAAGATCGCCGATTCAAGGCATAGATCGTTTGTTTCCTGGTGAAGACCTAACATCTGATTTTATCACGAGCATCAATCAGATATTTTCTTCTATTCATATGAATGAGAGATACAATAGCGCTCATTATTTTGAATCGTATGATCTTTTAATCAAATCTTTACATGAAGATGAATGTGAATATTTTCTTGATTATTCTTCGGCAAGACCTGTTTTAAAGTTAATCATAACGCCAGAGGGCATAAAAATGCCTTTGCTAATTAAAACCTATTTAACTATTTATAGAGATCAATTACAGCGTATTGATGAGCTCAATAGGTCATTCAATGTCCCTTGGGATGCGAAGAAATATCATCATATTTTAAATAAGGTGGAGCAATTTCATCAAAATGGCAAGATGATGCAAGACGACTTGATTATATATCATGCCTTTATTGAACAAGTTACTGAGGTCACTGATTTTTTAAAGGGTCTTCAACGCTTTGTTAAGTTTAAAGCCGAACCGTTGTTAGCAAATCGTATCAGTTTATTGAAAAGGGATAGCAGCCTTCTTGTTTGCTTAATCAATAATGATTTGCTGTTACAAACAATACAACTTATACCATTGAATCAGCTGTTTGATTTAATCCGTCATATGGACAAAAAAAGCAAAGACTCTTTACAGGCAGATCAATTCCGTGAGTTAAAACAGTTAGCTCGATTAAAATTGGAGCAAGTGAAAGAGCAATTTATCGATATGGATATTCAAGCGATTAAACTGCATAGAGGCATTGATGGGGAATTAGCCAGGACGCTATTTGCAAGTAAAATAGATACAATTTACCGAGCCATCAATCAATCCATGTCGTTTGTGATATTACAGGTATTTGAAGAGATACATGTATTGGAGAGTGCGTTTCAAACATTTAAACAGGGCATTGACGCACTGAAAGAATTACCAATAAACGAGCGCCAAGATTATATTGTTGCAACAAAAAACAATGATAATCCTTTATTGAACACGGCGATCGAGTTCCCAGATATTTTATGCCTTATTTTTAACCTACTTCCTGAAGAAAGTAAATTTGATTTAATTAATGAACATTTAGCAGAGTTATCTGAACATAAGCTCATTATTAATTTATTAAAACATATTTTTTATGAAAAAATAACGCAAATAAGTCAGTTAAATACGGCAGAATACATGGCTGAGCCCCATTCTAAAATGCACATGACAAACGATCTTCCATCAATTAAACAACTGTATGCTGTGCTTTATGGATATATGAATCCATTGGTTATCGATAGAGGCGATATCTTGCAACTCAATTCGGCGGATATACTGATTGAATTGAATAAAATAAATGAAGACATACCCCATTGGGCTCAGGATCAGCAATTTATCCGTACTTTATTTTCCAAATTAGACTTTCAAGATACCATTGCTGTTATTCAATTGGCTTTAAAGGCTCACCATGGCAACTTACCTATCATTAACTTTTTTAAAGAAAATAAAGATGATACGATTAAGTTAATTACATTGGCTCCAAATCAATTTCAATTTATCTGTGATTTTCGTATCCTATGTCAAAATAATCAACTTGTGTCTGAAATCAAAACGATTCTTCTAAATAAAATCAATGAAGTGGGCTCGAATACGGTTAGACAGCAAGAAAAAATGAGAACTGACTCACCACAATTTTTTAAAGCGCCTAAAGTCTCTTCGGAAGATAAGTTGAAAACATTTGAAGCAAAAATAAAGAAGTCATCTAACTCAACAGACCTTGGTTTTATTGCTTTACAACTGAATCAAATCATTAAAAAACATCACAAAGCGGAAGTGAATTTTAATTTGAATTGCTAGATTCATGTTGGTGCGTGTTTATACTTACCCCACCTACGAGGCTTAGTTTATCCAAGGTTCGTAGGTAGGGCACATTTCAACACGTTTTGCCTATCGCGTATTTAATGTTACTGTGCCAACGACATGATTTTGTTTAATCCCTCAGGCGAGTCTTCTGTGGAGTGTTCAGCAGTGGGCATTTCAGCGATGGGGGCTGTTAATACAGGCGCTGGATTTTTAAGTGCTTCTGCTAATGTGATAAATGTATAGCCATTCTCTTTATACATTTTAATGATGTCACCGAGTAAATAACTGTTTAATACATTTGCATGAATCAATAGGATTTGTTTAACGGGCTTATCTCCGGCTTTTTTTTCAGCACGTAATGTTTGCTTCCAAATGTAACTTAAATAAGCTTTTTTGAGCGTGCCTAAATAAGCGGTTCTACTATGGTATGGTATTTTGTAAAGACGTTGATTGAATTCAAAATCTTTGCTGTCAATGGTAACTGGTGCAATGACATAATGATGTTCGTTGAGGTAGTCCAAGACCAGGGGTTTTGTTGTTTTGTTGCCTTCAGCTAAATAGGGATAGCGAAAGTATTTAGGCTCTGTGAATAAGGGCGTGAGGATTTTATCTGCTTTGTCCAGATCAGCGATGTATTTTTCAGCACTGGTGTGGTTTAGATTATAATGCGAATAGGTATGACTTCCTATCATAAACCCGGCGGCTTTAAATTTTTCAAGAAATTCCCATTGGCCTTTTTCTATAGCGCCAGCAATCACAAAGCCTGTCGCAGGAACATTATTTTCAGTTAAAATTTGAATCATTCGCATAAAGCGCTCGGTGGAGCGTTGTTGATTACCAGGCGTATTCATTTTTGAGGCCACTAAAGGCAAATCATCAATGGTGATGGCTATTTCTTTGGTTTGAGCAAAGCCATTGCAGCAGAGTAAAACTAAAAGTAGGGTGCTTATTTTACGCATGAATCATCCTTTATCATGTTATGTTTGCATATTAGTGTAGCACCTAAAGACAGATCTACAATTAAATGATAAAATATGTATCTTTTTACGACTATATTGTTTTCAATGTGGAAATTATTGTATCAATTGGCTTCACCGAAAGCATTTTACACTCTCTCCGGTAGACTATTGCCTTTTCTTGCATGGTGTACTGCCATTGTATTATTTACAGGCTTATTATGGGGATTGGTTTTTGCACCGGCTGATTATCAGCAAGGGGATGCATTTCGAATTATTTACATACATGTTCCTTGTGCGTTTTTATCCATGTCTCTTTATGCCGGTATGGGATTTTTAGCTGTATTGCTTTTGGTTTGGCGTATTAAATTGGCGGGTTTAATGCTGGGAGTTGTTGCCCAAACAGGTGCTTGTATGGCTTTTTTAGCCTTGGTTACAGGTAGTATTTGGGGTAAGCCTATGTGGGGAACATGGTGGGTATGGGATGCGCGACTCACATCAGAGCTTATTTTATTGTTTTTATATGCTGCTATTTTGGCGATCGGTAATGCTTATCAAAATAAAGAGCAAGGGGATAAAATCGTTGCAATTTTAACTTTGGTGGGCTTAATCGATTTACCTGTGATTCATTATTCCGTTTATTGGTGGAACACACTACACCAAGGTGCAACATTATCTGTTTTTTCTAAGCCTAAAATTGCAGGAAGTATGCTTTATCCTTTAATTTTAACGTTAATCGGTTTTTCTTTGTACGCGGTTGTTGTTGTGTTATTGCGTGCGCGCAATGAAGTGTTATTGCGTGAGCGTCGACAACGTTGGGTTAAAGTGTTAATTGAGAGTGCGGTATGAAGGAATTATTACAATGGTTTGGTATGAATGGTTATAGTATGTATATTTGGCCTGCATATGGATTAGTCGGATTGATTTTGATGTTAAATTTATTTTCAATTAAACGGCTTAAACAGCGTACATACACCTATTTAAGACAATGGTTTAAAACATCATGACACCACAACGTCAACGCAAATTGGGTATGATTTTGTTCATGGTTTGTGCCATAGGGATAGCAATTGCTTTGGTTTTATATGCACTTAGACAAAACATTAGTCTTTTTTATACCCCCACACAAATAGCACAAGGTGAGGTGTCAGGTAAGCGTTTGATTCGAGCCGGTGGAATGGTTGTGCCGGGGAGCATTGTTCGAACGCCAGGTGATTTAACCATTCATTTTAAAATCACCGATTATAAACACACTGTAAATGTGTCTTATCGAGGGGTTTTACCCGATTTATTTCGTGAAGGACAGGGAATTGTTGCTCAAGGTGAATTGATCGATAACCAACATTTTAAAGCAAACACCGTTTTTGCAAAACATGATGAAAAATACATGCCTCCTGAGGTTCGCGCAGCAGTGAATGCGCGTGATGTTTAGCTCACGTGAAGGTTTAATTTAGCCGTATTGGGGTTAGTGAATATGATTGCAGAGCTTGGCTTGTTTTCTTTAATCTTAGCGTTATTGTTTGCGTCTTTTTTAGTTCTTATACCGACCTTGGGCTTATGGCTTAAAAAAACAGAGTGGCAACAGTCAGCGAGCACGTATACGCGTGGGCTGTTTGTTTGTGTTGCTTTGTCCTATTGTTGTTTAACGGTTTGTTTTTTGCGAGATGATTTTACTGTCTCTTATGTTTTAATGAATTCCAGCCTTTCACTTCCTGTGTTTTATAAACTGTGTGCTGTTTGGGGTGGGCATGAAGGGTCTATGTTATTGTGGGTTGTTATTTTAAGTGTATGGATGTTGGCTGTAAGTGTGTTTAGCCAAAATTTAGACACAGCCTTTCGTACTAGAGTATTGGTCATTTTAGGTGCGTTAAGCATTGGCTTTATTTTGTTTTTATTAATGACTTCCAACCCATTTACAAGGCAGTTTAGCGTACTTAATAGCCAAGGTCGTGATTTAAATCCGCTTCTTCAAGATCCGGGGTTTTTATTTCATCCACCGATGCTTTATATGGGGTATGTTGGGTTTTCAGTGGCATATGCTTTTGCAATTGCAGCCTTGTGGATGGGGCATCTTGAAACCTCATGGGCTAAATGGGCAAGACCATGGACATTGGCTGCATGGTGTTGTTTAACTGCCGGCATTACTCTAGGTAGCTGGTGGGCTTATCGTGAATTGGGATGGGGCGGTTGGTGGTTTTGGGATCCTGTTGAAAATGCCTCGTTTATGCCTTGGTTAGTGGGTACGGCTTTATTGCATTCGTTAATGGTGAGTGAACGGCGCCAACAGTTTTTGGCCTGGACCATGCTGCTGGCTATCAGTGCTTTTTCTTTAAGTCTAATAGGTACTTTCTTAGTGCGATCTGGTGTTTTAACATCTGTGCATGCTTTTGCCGTAGATCCACAACGTGGTTTGTATATTTTAATTTTTTTATTTGTTGTTATTGGTGGTTCATTACTACTGTTTGCTCTACGCGCTCAAACACTACAACGCCGAGATAGTCCTGCACCGGTGTCTCGCGAAAGTGCATTACTTCTTAATAATGTTTTTTTAGCTGTTGCCATGTTAACTGTGTTGATGGGGACGGTTTATCCTTTGTTAATTGACGGGTTAGGGCTGGGCAAACTCTCCGTTGGAGCACCTTATTTTAATGCGGTATTTATTCCGTTGATGTTGCCGTTATTGTTTATGATGGGATTAGGGTTACACGTGCGTTGGAAAAAAGACAGTTTAATGCGTGTGATGCGTGAGTTGGGTTGGGTGATCGGCGCAAGCATCGTGTTGCCTTTGCTATTACTTTTGTTTTTAGCTAAAACAGTTAATCTTTCTGTTCTTTTAGGACTCTTTCTTTCTTTTTGGATTATTCTAAGTACGTTTAAAGCGTTATTTCACCGCCTACGTTTGCCTGGAGGAGTGTTTGGTGCAGGGCAAGCATTTTATGGCATGGTCATGGCTCATGTGGGTGTTGCAATTAGTGTTATAGGGATTGCCATCTCTTCAGGCTATGGCATACAAGATGATGTGAAAATGGGGCCAGGGCTTAATGCATCATTAGCGGGATACCAATTGGCTTTTATTAAAGAGACTGATCTAGATGGTCCCAATTATCATGGTAGTCGGGTGCAAATTAAAGTCAGCAGTGCGAAGCGAGAAGTCGATATTTATCCGGAAAAACGACTATATAATGTAGGACGTATGGCGATGACAGAGTCAGCCATTGATGTGACGCCCTTTAGAGATATTTATGTGGCTCTTGGTGAACCCTTGGATGATACGTCCTGGTCTGTTCGTCTGTACTATAAACCCTTTGTACGCTGGATTTGGTGGGGTGGCTTTTTCATTGTTGCAGGCGGATTCATTGCTTTGTTAGATAGACGTTATTATGTGCGTAAGGTGTCTGCATGAAATCAATCTATTGGCGTATGATTCCTTTGGTGTTATTTAGTTTGTTGATTGTTTTTTTCTGGCGAGGATTGTCTTTGGATCCCCATCATTTGCCGTCGGTTAAACTAGGGCAAGTATTGCCCGCGTTTTCATTGCCGGTTATTCCTCTTTCATCTCAACAAACAACGCCTCAAGTATTAACGCCTGCCATGATGCTCGGTAAGCCTTCATTGTTAAATGTTTGGGCCAGTTGGTGTGAGGCATGCACGGAAGAGCAAGTTGTTTTAATGGACTTGGCTCGCCAGGGTGTTGTTATTTATGGATTTAATTATAAAGATAATATCAGTGATGCCACAAATTGGCTTAAAGAATGGGGCAATCCTTATCAATTAGTTGGGTCTGATTTAAATGGTCAGGTAGCCATTGATTTGGGCGTGTATGGCGCACCAGAAACCTTTTTGATCGATGGTGCTGGTGTGATTCAATATCGTCATACAGGCATAATGACTAAAGACGTCTGGTTAAACGAATTTTTACCTCGGTTGGCTGGATTGGAGAAGCAAGCATGAGACGCTTTGTTTTTTTGATGTTTTTTTTAAGTCAAATCGCTTCTGCTAACATGTTGTATCCGTTAGAAACACCTCAACAAGATGCTCAATTTATTCACTTGTTACGTGAATTGCGATGCTTGGTGTGTCAAAATCAAGATTTAGCAGACTCTAATGCGGGACTTGCTAAAGATTTACGCAATGAAGTGTATGGGTTAGTTAAAGCGGGTAAAACTGATAGTGAGATAGTGCATTATCTAACGGCACGTTATGGTGATTTTATTTTATTTAAGCCGCCTGTAAAATCAATAACAGCCCTTTTATGGTATGGGCCTGCATTTTTTATGTTGTTAGGGTTGTTAATTTTTTGGCGGACTTGTTTTAAGCGAACGAATGATGAATGAATGGTGGTTATTAACAGGGTGCTCATTACTTTTAATGATAGCAGTTGGGGTTGTGCTGTATCCTCTACGTGCAGCGCCCCGAGTGTTTTTTTTAGCACCGGTGTTAATTCTTTTAATAAGTCTTGCTTATTGGCATTGGGGTTCTGTGGGTGAATGGATTCATTATTTACAAACACGGGAAAAGCAACAACATATTCAACAGATGCTTAAATCGATGCAAGGGCCATCAGCCCTTATTGAGCAACTTAAACAAGCTGTAAAAGAACAGCCTAATCGTGCTAAAGGTTGGTATTTATTAGGGCGATTGTATGTGAGTCAAAACCAATGGCAACTCGCTGATGATGCATTTACAAAAGCGTATCAATTAGAGCCTGATAATGAGCAGTTTACGCTTAATTATGTGCAAAATGCATGGCAAATGAATCAGCAGAAATTTACTGATACTCATCGGAAGTTATTGGCTCATGTTCTTGAAAAAAATCCTAATCAACCTGATGCCCTGGCTATGCTGGCAATGGATGCATATCAATAACACGATTATCAACACGCGATTAATTATTGGCAACAGTTACTAGAGTATTTGCCTGCGCAATCTGAAGAAGCAAAAGCAATACGTAAAGCCATTGCTAAAGCGCAACAACAAATAAAAGACGGTGCAACGTAAGTTTTACCGCCTTTGGTCTTTACCAAGAGTTAAGACAGTTCCAGCATCTCCTTGCTCTCGTCAGCCTGATTTGTTTGTTCTTTTGATGGTGTTTGTCTTATAAATCGATTTTGATTGGCTTGAAAAAACAGGGGTCCTGGATAATATAAAGGTGGATTATTCTTCTTATTTTGTTCTAACGTATTTACGCGCGTGCTGAGTATTTTAATGGTTTCATCTTGTTTATGCTGAGCGTCTTGTTGATTTTGCTCTATATGTGAAAGCAGCGATTTAATATCAGAAAGTTGCACATTGTTTTTCTCAACATAATGATTATATTGATTTTCTAGTTCGTCCATTTTTTGCTTAAGGTGTGTTATATTTTGTTTTTCTGATGCTGGAATTTCTGGGCATTGATGTGAGTGTTGAATATATTGTCCTAGTTGTTCACTCAAATTACTCATTTCTCGGTTAATTTGAATAATCTCATTCTGTCCACGATTAAACTGCTCATTAATACGTTGATTTAAAATAGCAATGGCATCTTCATTTGTTATGTCTAGTTCTGATAAATTCCATTCACAATCTAGATGGTTGAACGTATTGGTTATCATGCATTTTTTTAACTTGGACCCGTTAAATTTTGTATGAGAAAAATCTCCGGTAAAAGAGATGTCAATCCATGTGGTTTTTTCTGCATACACGGATTGAAAATTAATATGTGAAAGTTTGTTTTTTTCAAAAATAGCACCATTAACATGGGCTTTATTCCATTGCGTATGACTCAAATCACAATGGCTTAAATTAACCTGCCCTACAAACCAAACCTCAGAAAAATTTCCATATGATAAATCAAGGTTCTGTAGTCTATTGTCTTTGCATGCTGCAATGAGATTTGTTTTGTGACGCTCAGATAAGTATTGATTCAATGTTTTTATCGGCTGCTCTGGTGGATTAACCGCTTTTATTTCTGCTAAATAATCGATGACTTCTTGGCGTGAAACAAAGTAATGAACAGAAAAATGTGACATGCTTTTGTTAAGCTCTTCACTTTGTTTTGCAGAACTTAACGGTTGCAGTTTTTTTCTATTAACAGCGGCTGTTGTTGAATTAAGTTCAGAGTTAGGGACGGTAGCAAAACCATAATAGTCTTGTAATGTCGTTTTATCTGTTGAAAAAAAATGGCGTGGAGGAGACACCATGAGTGTGTAATCTCCGGGCGTTGAGTTATTATAAACGGCTAAACCAGGGAGTGAGCATGCTAATTTTGCATAAATAGCAGTTGATGAGCACTGATTGGTTTTACTATATTCTTCTTTTATGCTGACTTTAGTTGCATCGTTAATAAAAGATAATCGAGTGCTTGTCATAAAATAATCAAGAAATGCCTCCGGGGTGATGTTTTCACTTAATTTTGATTGATGACTTAAATCCACTTCTAGTTTTTTCATGGCTCTATCTGCAAGAAATGTTGCAAATGTAGACACAGAATGTTCTTCAATAATTTCATCAATAAAATGACGATAACGAACGCATGCAAGATAGCCAACTTGTCGCATTAGAATAGTCAGTGATAAATGAATGTCGTCTAATTGAGTTTCATCTGGTGAAAAGGGCTCATTATTGTCAATGTGTCGTTTGATAAATTGATAGCCACAAGAGAGTGTTTGTAACAATACGATACAAGCCGATGCACCGGCTATACTTGTACCCATGGTCGGTGGTGCTGAGGCTAAACCTGCTACCGCAACGGTTGCAGAAAGGGTATTTATACCAGTAGATGAGTGATCCAATAAACCATCAATTAAGTTATTTTGTTTGGGCTCTTCTTCTATGTTCAGAAAGCTTTTTAGCAGGGTTTTTATGTGGAGATCGAATATATATAAAAAACGTAATTGCTTATGTGTATATACCGTACTCATAAAAATCCTTTTTAATGGGTGTATATGTAATAAGCGTAGATGTTAATTGTGAGGATGCAAGATTTTTTGATCAACGAAAGGGGAGAAATTGTTTTTAATATTTCGTTAAGGAATCTGAATTATACTATCGTTTTAAAAAAGGACCATATAATGTTTAACTATCTGTTCAATGCATTTTTTTTAGAAGAAAAAAGAAAGCTAATTACAGAATTGATCTCAACTTATAACGAATTATATGAGCGTCATATTTCATCTGCATCCTCTATGGATACACTCGAGCAAACCACAAATCATAAAAAACTTATAGAATCAAGAGATTTTATTAAACGCTTAAATCGGCCTTCAGATATACATTGCAATCAAGTTTTATTAGGTTCTCAAGACGATTTACTACGAAGAACTATCAAGGATTATAAACAAACCGTCGATGTCCATATATTTTTATTTAACGCTTCAATTCTTTTTTTTGTCCTCTTGGTTTATCTGTCATTGAGTGCGTTTATACCTTTCGTTGGGCTAACACTTTTAATGATTCCAGCAGCTTATATTGCAATCAGCACGCTACTGAGCAGTTTGCTATGTATCGCTGCTGTTATTGCTGTTGGTATGAAGTCATGTACAAGTCATATCAACATCAAGGCGGCATTTGATCCTGCTGAGCTTGAAAAGTTTTTTCCTGAATCAGCCATAGACCAATTACTGGGAAGTTTAGAACTATTAGATTGGTATACTGTTCATTATTTTATTGAATTATATCCCGTTCAAACAGTTAAGAAACTATTCACAGACCTTTCTGACGCAACAAAAATTTTTGATGTTCAACAGGCTCAACTTCAACATTTGCCTTTGTTCTATTTGAATAGATTATCCCAATCTATGCCATCTGTGACGATGTTTAGAGTAAGTCAACGCTGCTTGCAAGAGATGAGTCATGAGCAATTGATTGCTTTAGCTAAAGTCATTCCAAATTCAAGGGTAGAGATCAATGATCGTGTAAATGGAGGAGCGGATGAGAAGCTTAACTTTTTAAAGTTGCTGCTTAATAAAAACATCAAAATAAAAGCATCGAGAATAAGTAAAACATTGTTTGCACTGGAAACCCAAAATCAACCATATCTTCCTGATATTATGATGCATGTAGCAGGTTTTTTTCATCAAGGGGATCTTATTCGGAGCAATTTAAGAGAAGCTCGAGCTGAAGAACAGACTAAACACTCTGGATTTAGTCCTGTTTAGATGAGTTGAATTCAACAGGCGTTGATTTTAATACAGTTAGAAATGCTGCTGCATAATGAGTTAGTTTATGCTGCCCTACGCCGGAAACACGTCTAAATTCCTCAAGATTTTGTGGATTAATACGCACCATTTCATGTAACGTTGCATCACTAAAAATCATAAAAGGGGGTTTATTTTCATCATCAGCCAGTTTACGTCGTAAGGTGCGCAGGGTTTCAAATAAAGGGCTATTGGATGATGTGAGCGTTTTTCGCTTTTTCCCTTCTTTAAGTTCAATTCGAGGTACGGTCAACATAATGGATTCCTCTCCTTTTAACAGAGGAATAGCCTTGGCGGTAAGACGTAATACGTTAAAATGTTCTAGGTCTTGATGACAAAAACCTCGATGAATTAACTGCCATGCCAACTGTTTCCAATAAGCAGATGATTTATCTTTACCAATACCATAGGTTGATAAATTATTGTGATTTGCTTGTATAATCTTGTCTGACTCACTGCCTCTTAACACATCAATTACATAGTTCAGTCCATAATTTTGTCGCAAACGATATATACATGATAAAAATTTTTGTGTGTCTAATGTTGCATCAGCTGTTTTGGGCGGGTTGTCGCATACATCACAATACCCACACTCTGATTCATAAGGCTCGTCAAAATAACGTAATAAAATTTGTCTTCGACAATGTGTGGCTTCAGCAAACGCTAACATATGATTTAGTTTGTGATGCTCAATACGTTGTTGTTCTTCAAGCGGTGTTGTAGCTATCCATGAACGAAGCCTGGCACTATCTGCTGGATCATAAAGCAACAGCGCTTGAGCTGGTAATCCATCTCGTCCTGCTCGGCCTGTTTCTTGATAATAGCTTTCAATCGTTTTAGGTAAATCATGGTGGACTACAAAACGTACGTTGGGTTTATCAATCCCCATTCCAAAGGCAAGTGTTGCCACAACAATATCAATTTTATCGTATCTAAATAATGATTGAACGTCTCGTCGTTCATGATGCGATAACCCAGCATGATACCCTCGTGCTCGATAGCCTAGTTCATCTAGTTTTAATGCAACACGTTCAACACCGGCTCTAGTACCACAATACACAATTCCAGATAGGCCAGATTGAGTTTGTAAAAATTGGTGCAATTGTTTGATGGCATTGTTTTTTGCAAGTACATGATAATGAATATTGGGTCTATTAAACGAGGCCACATATTGTTTAGGCTGATAATTTAATCGGTGTACAATATCTTTTTGTGTTTGAATATCGGCTGTTGCTGTTAAAGCAATAACAGGAACTTGCGGAAAAAGAGTTTTAAGCTGACCTAGTGCTGCATATTCAGGTCGAAAATCATGGCCCCATTGCGAGATACAATGCGCTTCATCGATAGCAAACAATGCAATAGGAACCTCTTCTAAGCGTTCTAAAAATGATGCACTTAGCAAGCGCTCTGGTGCTATATAAAGCAGGTCTAACTCGTCATTGTGGAGTTGGGCTAATACTTGACGTGCTTCAATACTACCAAGCGATGAATTGTAGTAAGCGGCGCGTATACCTTGTAACTTTAACGCACTGACTTGATCTTCCATTAACGCAATTAAGGGCGAGACAACAATACCCACACCAGGACGGAGTAGGGCTGGTATTTGGTAACACAAAGATTTTCCGCCGCCTGTGGGCATTAATACGAGTAAATCAAGGCCTGTGACCACATCATTGACGATGTCTTCTTGAGGGGAGCGAAACGAATCAAACCCATAGTATTCTTTTAAAATATCATGCGCTTTAGATGGTGCAGCGGATTTTTTGATTTCCATGGAGTGATGATTATTCATATGCTAAAAATGTGTACGGATGATACCTTGATAAAATAGGTTGAGACAAGTAATCTGTTGATAGATTGATACTTAATAGGGATAGCATGCAATTTCAATTGACTGAAGAAAATATAGCCTTTCGTGATATGGCTGCGGAATTTGCGCGTCATAAATTAACACCGAATGCATCCATGTGGGATGAGCAGGCCTATTTTCCAATAGACGTGTTGCGTGAAGCTGCATCATTAGGGATGGCAGGGATGCTTGCAGGTGAAGACATCGGAGGGGCTCAGTTAACTCGTTTGGATGCAGCTGTTATTTTTGAACAGTTGGCCGCAGGATGCGTGAGTACAGCAGCTTTTCTTTCTATTCACAATATGGTAACGACTCTTGTTGATAAATATGCATCTATGGCTTTACGTGAGGCATGGGGGAGGCGTTTAACATCCATGGAGGTATTGGGTAGTTATTGTTTAACAGAGCCTGAAGCAGGGTCTGATGCAGCTTCGTTAAAAACGCATGCTGTTCGACATAACGAGCATTATATTTTAAACGGATCCAAAGCGTTTATTTCAGGTGGTGGCACAAGTGATGTGTACTTATGTATGGTGAGAACAGGAGATGACTCTCATCATGGTATTAGTTGTTTATTAGTTGAAAAAAATACGCCAGGATTAAGTTTTGGTAAATTAGAAAAAAAAATGGGTTGGAGAAATCAGCCTACAGCCATGCTATTTTTTGAAAATTGTCGAGTACCTGCTGCTAATTTAATCGGTGAGGAAGGTGCTGGCTTTAAAATTGCTTTGAATGCTTTAAATGGTGGGCGTATTAATATTGCTGCATGTTCTTTGGGGGGTGCTGCTGCATGTTTACGCCTAACACAATCTTATATGCATGAACGCAAACAGTTTGGAAAATCATTAACAGATATGCAGGGTTTACGATTTTACTTTGCTGATATGATAACCGATTTTGAAGCGGCTCGTTTAATGGTTTATCGTGCAGCGGATGCACTTGATAAATCTCATCCTGATGCGCCTATGTATTGCGCGATGGCTAAGCGCCTAGCGACGGACACGGCCTTTCGTATCAGTGATAAAGCGATGCAATTACATGGTGGTTATGGTTATTTACGCGACTACCAGATAGAGCGCATTTTTCGTGATTTACGCGTGCATCAAATTCTTGAGGGAACCAATGAAATCATGCGTGAGATTATTGCCAAATCAGCATTAAGCGACACGTATTCTATTGTATAGTTATCTTTAAAAGGACTCTTTATGACTATGATTGAACAACAATTGGATGGACATATTTTAACCCTTACATTAAATCGTCCTGAAAAACTAAATGCATTGAATACAGAGGTGTTATGTTTATTATCTGACATCTTAACCCAAGCAAAAAATAACGACCAGGTTAAAGGCCTACTTCTAACCGGTGCGGGTAGAGCGTTTTGTGCAGGAGCTGATATTCGTCGGTTAGCAGAATGCAATGCACAGAGTGGGTATGATTTTGCATGCTTAGGTCAACGTGTGTTTCGGCAAATGGAAACCATGGGTAAGCCCACGTTAGCTGCAATTAATGGCTATGCTTTTGGTGGTGGGTGCGAATTAGCGATGGCTGCAACATTACGTATCGCCTCTCAAGATGCATTGTTAGGGCAGCCAGAAATAAAATTAGGTATTATTCCAGGTTATGGTGGAACGCAACGTCTAGCGCGTTTGGTCGGAAAAGGACGGGCGATGGACTTATGTTTAACGGGCCGCTCTATTGATGCTCAAACTGCGCTATCCTGGGGATTAGTAAGTGATGTTGTTGCGCCTGAGCTATTAATGGATAACGCGCATCAAACCTTACAAGCTATCATTGCCTTAGCGCCTCAAGCGATTGCAAGTATCATGGAGGTCATTGATCATGGTTTTGATTTATCACTCACCGATGCCCTGCATTTAGAAGCCATTCATTTTGCTAAAGTGTGTGCGAGTGAAGATAAAACAGAAGGGGTGCGAGCTTTTCTGGAAAAGAGAGTCGCTCTATTTAAGGGAGTGTAATATGACAAATGAGATTATTTTCTCAACAGAACATCATATTGGTCTTATTACACTAAATCGCCCTGAAGCGCTCAATGCATTAAATTTTTCCATGATAAGCGCTTTACAAGTACAGTTAACACAATGGCAGGACGATCCATTTATTCATGCTGTCGTTGTACGCTCCGCGTGTGATCGTGCATTTTGTGCTGGTGGAGACGTGCGTGCTATTTATCATTTGGGGCGAGAAAACATTCAACAAAAAATGGCTTTTTTTAAAGCCGAGTATCGTTTAAATCAATTTATTCATGAATTTAATAAACCTTATATTGCATTCATGGATGGTATAACCATGGGCGGTGGGGTAGGTATTTCTTTGCATGGCTCACACCCTGTGGCAAGTTCCCGGTTTATTTTTGCAATGCCTGAAACAGGTATAGGATTTTATCCTGATATTGGTTCAAGTTATCTTTTATCTCGCCTGTCCAATCATATGGGGGTGTATTTAGGGTTAACTGGCAATCGTTTGAATGCACAAGATGCGTATGGCTTAGGTTTGGTGCGATATGTCATTAGCGAAGCACATTTTCCCAGTCTTTTGCAAGTGCTTATTGATTCTGATTTATCGAGAGATTCACAGCAACGGGTCTCTGATATTTTGCGGCCCTTTCATCAGTTGCCCGCTACATCTAATCTGGATTCATGGGCTGGTATGGTTAACGACTGTTTTCAGTACGATACGATAGAATCCATTATGACTGCTTTAAGCCAGGGTGATTGGCAACAACAGGTATATCAAACACTTAAATTAAAAGCGCCTTTAAGTTTAAAAATAGCGTTGGCTCAGTTAATCAAAGCCAAAACAATGACGTTGTCTGAATGCCTTCAAATGGATTATGGTTTAACAAATCATTTTATGCGTGATCCTAATTTTGATGAAGGGGTGCGTGCGCTATTGATAGATAAAGATAATCATCCTCATTGGCAACCTCAAACCGTTACAGAGGTTAGTGCTGAAATGGTTGAAAATTATTTTCAATAACATCATGTGACTTGGCAATACTTTGTCTATTTGCTATGTTAATGTAATGAATGCAGGTTGAGTCGTGGCTCAACAACAGCTCATTTTTATTTAAAACCTGTTGGGTCCTGGCCCAACCTACCTTAATAAATGGAATTATTTATGGAACCAGATCGTTATCAACATAGTCCCAAAGTATATATTATTGGTATGGTTTGTATGATAGTTAGTATGGGGTTGTTTGGGTTGGGTGCGTATATTCTACCAAATGTAATTTTTGGTTTAATTTATAGTATTCCTGATTTTATTTTTGATTGGACAAACTTAGTTCAAATTGCTTATGGGTTGAATGAAAAAAAAGCAGGTTGGCTTGTACTTGCAATTATTTTTTTATTAGGTTTTTTAGCATCGATCGTGACTTACGCTGTATCTAATCGTCTTGACAATGAAATTTACGACATACAAACAGATAAAACTGATGATGAAGATATCTCTGAAAAATGGAAAGATACAGGGCCTTTGATTTTAAAAATCATATTTATTCTTGTTTTGGTTTTTACAATTGCCAAATTATTTCAATGGGCCATTTCAATTGGTTAATGGAGACATAACATGTGTTTTTGGTTTAAAAAATTTAAAAGCAATAAAATTATTAAAAAAATTAAGGTAATGCAACAAAGTCGCGCTCTTAATCAGCCAACAGACGATGCGCTTAAGCAAGAAATAGCACTGTATCATCAATTAGCAGATATCTATATCTCACTGCAAGGGCATAAAAAGTGTCCTTTTGCGCGGGATATGTTATTAGCCGTGTATCGTGCGTCCTCCATGCTTGATGATTCAACAGCACAATATTTGCTGGGTAAAACATTACTGGAAGAAGGAAAATTTAGAGAAACATTAAAAAACGAAGGTGTTTTTTCCAGTGAAAGTAATGATCGTCAAATGCATACATTGTATACCGATGCACATGCGTTTTTGATTGCAGCCATGAAGTTAAATCATATTCAAGCCAGACGCTTGCATGGGTTGAGTTATATCAACGGCTGGGGGTTACCTGTTGATCAAAATAAAGGTTTCGAGCTGATTGTTGAAAGCATTGAGCAAGAAAACAGTTGGGACAAAGTGCCTCAGATTTTTAAAGAAATTGGTCTAAATAAACCTGAGTTTTTCTCAGCATTAATGCAACGTCGAAATAAAAGTTAAAACATACCAACGTATGATTTGATCACCAAAGAACAACGACACCAATCCCGCTACGCAAAGAAAAGGTCCAAAGGGGATTGGTGTT
>CAZNVR010000012.1:17138-19213 GCA_964576655.1 uncultured Legionella sp.
ACCATGTTTAAATAGCCTGTGCCAATTACAGCACCCATTAGTGACGAAATCATTAAAATTAAAAGCAACTGCTGCCAACCAAACCATGCGCCAAAAGCTGCAAATAATTTAAAATCACCATGTCCCATACCTATTTTACCGGTACAAAAATAAAAAGATTGCATCAATAACCAAAGGGTTAAATACGCACCTGCAGCACTTAATACAGCTATGGGCAGGGGCGTGAACAATGACATGGTGTTGGCTATCAAACCCAACCATAATAAACCTAAACACAGTGAATCGGGTAATATTTGATGGTGTAAATCAATGAAGCAAAGAGCAATGGAGAGCCATATAAACAACAGTGCAAACACTAGTGTGGTATTAAAGCCTAATTGATACCCTGCAAATAATGATAAAGCCATGCACAGCACTTCAACCAGAGGATATTGATACGAAATTGGATTTAGACAATGTTTACAGCGACCTTTTAGTAAAAGATAGCTAATGACAGGAATATTTTGCCAGGCTGAAATCATTCGTTTACATGTAGTGCAAAAAGATCTTGGAATAAATAAATTAATTTGTTTTTCTTGTTCGTATTGAATATTTAACAGGTCTTTGCATTCATTTTTCCAACCAGCTTGTAACATGAGTGGTAGTCGATAGATTAATACATTTAAAAAACTACCTATCATTAATGAAAAAATGCCTAGAAGAACATAGGTGGCTTGAGGATGGTGGGTTATGAGTTCATGCAACATGTTAAACGATGGATCCTAATTGTAATATAGGTAAGTACATGGCTATGATTAATCCGCCAATAAATAAGCCCAATATTGTCATGATTACAGGTTCTAGTAAACTGCTTAATGCATTGATCGATGTATCCACATCATTGTCATAAAAATCAGCTATTTTAATTAACATCTGTTCCAATGTTCCTGATTCTTCGCCAATGGCAATAAACTGAATCACCATATTGGGAAATAACCGTGTGTTTTTAATGGCATTTTGTAACGATTGCCCTTGAGAGACTTCTTCCTTAATTTTATAGATGGCTTGGGTGTATATTCTGTTTCCTGTGACGCAGGCAACATATTGCAGAGCATTCGTGAGGGACAAGCCTGCTGCAAAGGTAATGGCCAGGGTTCTGGTAAAACGCGCAATCACTATATTTTGTAAAATAGGCCCTAATATGGGGAGTAATAATAACAATCGATTGCTCATGTTTGAAAAAACAAAGATATGTTTATACGCGTAAATACATCCGTAAATGGTGGTTATGATGAGTCCTGCTATGATGGCCCACCATGTTTTTAAAAACGCTGCAACATCAATGACAGTACGTGTCAGTTGTGGAAGATTTGCATCAAAATTTTTAAATAAGGCCTCAAATTGAGGAATAACATACATAAGCATAGCAATGCTTATGATGATAGCAATTAAACTAACCAACAAAGGATAAGCCATGGCTTTGCGAATTTTTGTTTGAATACGGGCTGTATTTTCTTTATAGGTTGCTATTTTCAATAGCATGACATCAAGCTTACCGGACTGTTCACCTGCATGAATCATGCTACAAAAAAGAGAGTTAAAATGTGTGGGATAGTTATTCAGTGCTTGAGAAAGCATTAATCCTGACTCAACATCTGTTTGAATCTTTTCAATAAATGTATTAAAACCAGAGCGTGTACATGCAAGCTTTAGTATATTTAACGACTGACTTAACGGTACGCTAGCATTGAGTAAGGTGGCCAGTTGACGTATGAATATATTGATCTCAGATGATTTAATGGTTTGTTTAGACGAGCTTAATAATGGATATTTTTTGGTGATTTTTCTAGTAATAATACCTTGTTTACGAAGCTCATGGCGAGCTTGATTAACACTGCTTGCTTGAATAATACCTTGAGTTTTTTCACCATTTGGAAATATGCCTTTCCAATGATAATGTGCATTTAGATTTTTATTCATTATTATGCATCCGTCATAATGAGGATGATTTCTTCAAGGCTTGTTAATCCCTCGTATACTTTTTCACATCCTGCTTGAAACAAGGTGTCCATTCCTTCTTGTTGAGCCTGTTTTAA
>CAZNVR010000013.1:0-15150 GCA_964576655.1 uncultured Legionella sp.
TGAGTGAGTTCACGCCGATTTCCACGTGATTTTTCAACCGCTGATTTTATAGCTCGGTAGCGCATGGGGTATAACGCTTTAAATCCAAGATCTTCAAGACCAATATAGATTGCATGCATACCTAGGCGGTTTACAATAGGCGCGTATATTTCGAGTGTTTCAATGGCAATGCGTCGTCTTTTTGCTGAAGGCATGACACCTAAGGTTTGCATGTTATGAAGACGATCGGCGAGTTTTACAATAATAACACGAATGTCCTTAACCATCGCCAGGACCATTTTTCGAAAGTTTTCGGCTTGGGCTTGCGCTCGTGATTCAAATTTAATTTTGGTTAGTTTTGTTACGCCATCAACCAATGCCGTGACTTCACTCCCAAATTGCTGAATTAAGTCCTCTTTACTCGCTAAAGTATCTTCAACAACATCATGCAACAACGTTGCAATAATGGTTTCAAAATCGAGTCGCATTTGAGCCAGTATAAGGGCTGCAGCAACAGGATGAGTAATATAAGGCTCACCTGAGCGTCGCATTTGCCCTTGATGCGCTTTTTCTGCAAATAAAAAGGCCTGATAACATTTTTCAGTTTGTGATGGCTCCAAGTAGCGCTTTAGCTCTTCATGTAATTCATTAAAGTAGCTCACGCTAAATTCTCCTTGAAGCGTTCAGTGACGAATTAAATGTGGTCTTTATATAAAATATCTTTATTGATTAAGCCTTCAGCAATTTCACGTAAAGCAACAACCGTGGGCTTATCATTATCCCACTCTACCATTGGTTGAGCGCCACGAATAGCTATTTCACGAGCGCGTTTAGCCGCTAACATTACTAATTCAAAACGGTTGTCTACATGTTCTAAACAATCTTCAACAGTTACTCGTGCCATATTATAGACCTCCGAAATGGTTCAAAAAAATTATTATAATAATAGATTCTATTTTACGTTGATGCCAACAGGAAAGAAAGTAATTTTCGCTGTTGTATGATTTGTCGTGATATTCTTAAACGCTGAGCTAGTATCACCGCTTTTAATTCTGATGAGGCTACGTCAAAATCATCGTTAACAATTAAATAATCAAATTCATCATAATGGCTCATTTCATCATGCGCCTTTTGCATGCGACTGAGAATTACGTCTTCATTGTCTCGTTGTCTGTGTGTCAATCGTTGTTTTAAACTATCTAACGATGGTGGCAAAATAAAAATACTCACGGCATCAGCAAACAATTGCTTAATTTGTCTAGCACCCTGCCAATCAATATCCAACACAACATCAATGCCTGCATTTAATCGATTTTTTATTTGTTCTTTTGATGTACCATAAAAATGGTTAAATACTTGCGCGTATTCAACAAACGCATCTTCATCAATCATGTGCTTAAATTGAAGTTCATCAATAAAACAATAATCAACACCATCGATTTCAGCCGAGCGTTTATCACGTGTGGTATGTGAAATAGACACTTCAATTCGAGTTAAATTACTAACGAGCTGTTTAATTAAACTTGTTTTTCCACCACCTGATGGCGCTGCAACAATAAACAAGCTACCAATGCTGTCACCCATGGTTTTTTAACTCCAGTATCACCTTTGCTAATGATACGAATGCAAAAGGTTTTATATGTTTTAAGATCGAGCGACTATACCTGAAATTTGTACAAATGCCAAACCTTCAAACCACTTAATTCATGAAGGAGTACTCTTTTATAGCAGAAATGATTATACTTACCGTTTTTACCAAGGAATATACAATGCGCCCAAGCAATCGCGAAGCTAATCAACTGCGAGAAATTAAAATCACTCGTAATTATACCAACCATGCCGAAGGATCAGTTTTGGTTGAATTTGGGCAAACAAGAGTCTTATGTACAGCATCAGTAGTAGATGGCGTACCTCGTTTTCTTAAAGGCAAAGGACAAGGTTGGATTACTGCTGAATACGGCATGCTCCCACGCGCTACTCATACCAGAAACGAGCGTGAAGCCAGTCGCGGTAAGCAAGGTGGCCGCACGTTAGAAATTCAACGTTTAATTGGGCGTTCGCTTCGAGGTTGTATTGATTTAAAAATATTGGGTGAAAACACCATTACACTAGACTGTGATGTGCTCCAAGCTGACGGTGGCACACGTACGGCAGCGATTACAGGCGCATGCGTTGCAATGAAAGATGCCTTGAACTGGATGGTTGCTCGTGAAAAGTTACGTAGAATACCTCAGTTTAATTATATCGCTGCGGTCTCTGTTGGTATTTATCGTGGTCAACCCGTACTTGATTTAGATTATGCAGAAGATGTTCTGGCTGAAACAGATATGAACGTGGTCATGAATGAGGCCGGACAATTTATTGAAGTTCAAGGTACTGCTGAGGACGGCAGTTATACACGTGCCCAATTAAATGATATGTTGGGGTTAGCTGAATCAGGCATCAGCCAACTCATTGAAATGCAAAAATTAATTTAAACGATGAATAAAGCCCTTTAAGGCTATCTGCTGTGCTTTATGCACAGCAACCAAACGATCTTGAATTGAAAGAGAAATACAATTCCACGCCTAACGCGCGAAAAAAGCTCTTTTGGATTTAAACCATTTGTTTAGATATGTTTACCCTGAAGTGTTAACTTTGGCCATCTATCTTTCTACATTCTTGTGTTAAGACTACTTGGTTGTAATAAATGTGAGGATTTTTATGACTGCGGATATGATACTTCCCACGGCAGAAAATGAACAGAAGAACATACAGTCTAAAAAAGATGATACCATGTGGATGCTTGGTCTTTATGGCACAGCAATTGGTGCAGGTACTTTATTTCTGCCTATTGACGCAGGATTAAATGGTTTATTGCCATTAATTATTATGGCCTTACTTGCCTTTCCAATGACCTATTTATCTCACCGCGCATTGTGTCGTTTTGTTTTATCAGGCACATCACCCAACAATGATATTACAGATGTCGTTGTTGAGCATTTTGGTTCCAAAGCTGGAAATACACTGACTTTTTTATATTTTTTTTCCATCTATCCCATTTTATTGATGTATAGCGTTGCCATTACAAACACCACGTATAGCTTTATTGCCAATCAAATGAATATCACCCCTCCTTCTCGTGGAATGTTAGCATTTATACTTATTATAGGACTCATGGCGATTGTGCGCTTTGGTCAAAGAATTATAGTCAAAACCATCAGTTATTTGGTTTATCCGTTTATCTCTGTTTTAGTATTATTATCTATCTATTTAATACCTCATTGGAATACCGCTTTTTTACAACAAAATTCTAATATGACTCAAGCGGGTTCTCATGGATTATTAACTGCAATATGGTTACTTATTCCTGTACTTGTTTTTTCATTTAGCCATACCCCTATTATTTCCTCTTTTGCGATGAACCAAAAACAAAAATTAGGAGATAACGCGGACAAAAAATGTTCCTGGATTTTAAGAAATAGCCATTTAATGATGGTAGGTACAGTGATGTTTTTTGTATTTAGTTGCGTATTTAGTCTATCGCCTCATGATTTAGCACTGGCAAAACAACAAAATATATCCATATTATCTTACCTGGCGAATCATTTTGATACCCCCATGATTCGATATATCACACCTTTTGTGGCATTTATTGCTATTTCAAAATCGTTTTTAGGGCATTATATTGGGGCTAGCGAAGGCCTTCATGGTCTATTGGATAAATCCTTACAAGGTCGCAATCGTTCGATTAAAAGCACAACGTTAAAACATGGTATTGAGCTCTTTATGATTATCACCTGTTGGGGTGTTGCGACAATAAACCCAAGTATTCTAGGTATGATTGAATCATTAGGCGGACCTGCCATTGCCATTATTCTATTTTTAATGCCGATGTATGCTATTGCTAAAGTACCTTCTTTACAAAAATATCGTAATCTCATTAGCGATGCATTTATCACCATCATCGGACTCATTGCTATCTCCGCAATTTTATATGGTTTTTTTGGATGAGCATTGCTAACTGCATTCAAACAATTCAGCAAGCCATTCTTGATGCAGAATTATCTTGCGAACGCAAGCCTGGCTCGGTTCAGCTGCTTGCAGTTAGTAAAGGACAATCCAGCTTAAACATTGAGCAGGCTGCTGCAGCTGGTTTACAACATTTTGGTGAAAACTATATACAAGAGGCACTAATAAAAATAACCTCTTTAAAAAAATTACCCTTAATTTGGCATTTTATTGGTGCGATTCAAAGTAATAAAGCACAAGCCATTGCAGAGCATTTTTCTTGGGTACATGGTGTTGATCGAAAAAAAATAGCCTTGCTTTTAAATGCAACAAGGCCTTCATCAATGCCCGCTTTAAATGTTTGTATACAAGTAAACATGGATCATTCTAAAACCAAATCAGGTGTACTGCCTGAATGCGTTGCAGAGCTCGCAACAGAGATTAATTTACTGCCTCAACTAAGATTGCGTGGATTAATGGTTATTCCTGATGAAACATCAGATAACGCATTATTACATCAAACCTACACACGCACCCAAGCACTTCTTACATCACTCAACGCACAACTTCATTTAAACATGGATACATTATCAATGGGCATGAGTAATGATTTAAATACGGCCATTTGTGCCGGCAGCACTATAGTCCGTGTGGGGAGAGGTATATTTGGAAATAGGATTAAACAATGAATATTAGTATCATAGGATTCGGCAATTTAGCAAAAGCCATATCAAAAAAAATAGGACTTCATCCATCGGTTAAACTACGCGTCTCAGCGCCTTCTTTAAACATTGGAGTAACTGCTGATGGCATTGAAACCCATTCCGATAATTTAGCCATTCTGCCTGCTGCAAATGTAATTATTTTAGCAATAAAACCCGCACAAATGCGTACTGTTTTAGACGAAATAACACCAGCCATTCCTAAAGACTGTTTAATTATTTCACTCGCCTCGGGTATTCAACTCGCCTGGTTTGCAATGAATAAACCAATTATTCGTGCCATGCCAAATCTTGCTGCAGCCACGGGGCAATCAGCAACTCCTTTAATTGCCAATGAGTTTGTTAGTGATGCACAAAAAAAAGTTGCTGACGATTTGTTTAAAACAATAGGTTTAACCACATGGCTCACAGACGAGCAACACATGGATGCATTTACCGCTTTATCAGGCAGTGGACCTGCGTATGTATTTTTATTCATGGAATCAATGATTGATGCAGCCATTGAACTAGGATTAAGCCGAGAAATAGCGACTTCATTTACCTTGCAAACAGTAAAGGGGGCATTGAGTTTAGCAACCTCTCAAAACATGAGCCTTACAGAATTAAGAAATCGTGTGACTTCATTTAAAGGTACAACTGCCGCAGCATTAGATGTATTGATGAACCAAGACTTTAGTACAGCTATCCATGATGCCATGCATGCAGCTTTTCAACGAGCAAAAGAATTAGGCCAAACCATTTAGAGGATTAAACATGTCGGGATTAACTGCAGTTGGATATTTTTTATTTACACTCGTCTTTAGTTTTTTAACATTTTTACTATGGGCCCGTATCGCTTTACGTTATTTTCGTATCAGCTCTCTTCATCCTATCAGTCAAAGCATCTATAAATTAACTAATCCAATATTAAATCCATTAACGACTTTATTTAAATCAAGCCATCTTCGTGCAAATCGTTATGATTGGGTTTGTTTAACGCTGCTTGTTATTACAGAACTCTTAAAATTTACTCTGCTCTACCTCATTGCTTCAAATACATTGCCTAATCTTGCACCATTAATTATTCGCACGATTGCTGAGTTAATTCTAGAACCATGCCACCTCTTGTTTTATGCAATATTAATTCGCGTGGTGCTTAGCTGGGTGAATCCGTACTTAAAAAATCCACTTATTGATGTGATATACATCATTACAGAGCCTGTTCTTCAATGGGCAAGACACAAATTACCCTCTTTTTCAACTATTGATTTTTCACCCGTTATTATCTTAATTATCTTAAAAGTAATTACTTTATTTATTGAAACATCACTTCCCTCTACATTGATATAAATGCCATTCATCCTGTTATATCCGGAAAAATCAGCAGAACCTGTCTATACTCTCAGTATAGACAGAACTTAATTGGATGCGAATGATGAAAACTCAATGTTGTTTTGCATTAAGCATGATTTTTCTTCCTGTGCTGGCTTTTTCAGCAAATTCGCTATATTGCCCACAAAATCAAGGTTACATTAGTATTGGCATGACGAGTAATCAAGTCATGAATTTATGCGGTCAACCTTTGGGTAAACAAGATTCCAGTCAAATTCAATTGGCTGAAAAAATTCCGGTTATGCAATTAATATATACCACACTAAATCAAGGCTCTGTATATACAGGATTGACCTCATATTATGACATGTGGTCATTGCCTAGTGGTTCTACAGGGACAAGTCTTCGTGTTGATATCATCAATGATAAAGTGACTGGAGTAAATATTAATGGTGCAGGTACAAATGCCATGAGTATTTGTGGTGGTGTAAACATCCAAATTGGTGATAATGTTAACAAAGTATATACAGCTTGTGGTAGCCCCTCTTTAGTCAATAATACTTATATTAACCAGCCCGTTGCAAAACAACAGCACCCAGAAGTATGGATTTATCAGTTTGATCAGTATCAACCCACAATTCACTTGACATTTATCGATGGAAAACTACAATCCATCGAGTAATTATACCTTGGAATAAAGACCTATGAGCGAAACAATCGATGATTTAACTATTGCTTTTACCGAAGATGGCACAGAAAAAACCCGTGAACTGGGGAAATATGTATTATCTAAAGGAGCCTGGACCACTATTTTGTATCGCTATCAGGAATGGAACAGTACTAAACAAGAATTTAGTCCAGAAAAATATTCGATTAGACGTTATCAAAAACGCAATAACCAATATTGGCAAAAATCTAAATTTAATATTTCCAGCGAAGATCAGGCACGAAAAATCATTACAATATTAGGTGAATGGCTAGCAAATCCTGTCGACAGGGAAAAAGAATAAATTAGAGGAACTTAAAAAATTCAATGAACGGAGTCATTTTTTAACAACGATTGAAAACCATTTATTCAATCGTTGTATCACCGCTTAATCCACTCAAAAAAATTACTCCCACAGCCCCAAAAGTGCGTGTTGCATTATAAGTTGAGCAAGCTGCAGTAGGTTGCTCAACTTATAATGCAACAACCGTGCCAAACAGTGTATAATAAATTTGCATTGTAGTCTTTTTTTTGGGGGGGGGATTATGAGTGGTAAAATGTCAAAAAATGGAGATGCTTCATCTGAATTAAAAGACATGGAAAAAGCGCCACGACAGCCTGTCCCATCAGATACTCCCGCGAATTCACATCAAAACGCAATTCAGAAACACGTTAAAACCCAAAAATTTTTAAAAAAACTTCGGCCTAATGTGCTAAGACAAATTGGGTCATTTTTATCAATTAAAGAAATGCAAACAGCAGAGCGAGAATTATCAAAGCCAACAGGAAGGTTTCGATTGTTCCAATCTATGATAAATGAGTTGAGCGTACTTAACGACGTGATAACGGGAAACCTGGAATCATTAATAGACAAAGTGCGAGGTAATCCAGAATTATTATTTATTAAATCGGAGACAATCACATCCCCTGCAGGACAAATATTTTATAACGTATGCCCCTATCAAATGATGCTCTTTCTTTATGATGACGACATGCTCACTCAAGTCATGCATGCTGTATCACCTCTACAGGAAAAATTTGTTACAAAAATAAACGCTATACACGCATCACTTCAACAAGGTGGCGCTGATTTAATTAAATTGAACGCAGACCCTAGGTTATTAAACTTTGAGGATGTTCTTCGATTCAGAACGCAGTATATGTTATATGATAACAAAATAATAAGAGCAACCTTTCCCTTACTTGAAAATCCAGACGGTGTATTATATTACAAGGATGAGCACGAACAGGAGCATTGGTACTATGCAAACCAAACCACAAGAATCATTGAGCCGATTGAATTGGCTCCCATATTAACGCTTCAGCAACAAAAAGACTATGCCAACTTGGTCACTAAGATGAATGCAATGGAACCTATGAGTGCCCGACGTTCAAGCAATAATGAACATCAATTCATTGCAAACAATATGCGTTATTTAGCTAACGTAAAAACCATGACACCTGTTACATTGGTGCGCCAAGGCATCACTTATATACAAGACGGCATACGCTATCGTGATACACATCATGATTTTAATCGGTACACAAATGCCTATCGAAAACGCATAGATATTTATCAAGACGCGTCATGGAGATATGCCATTAGGGGTTGGGAAAGAGAACTGTGGCACGCACAAAAAGAAGTGATGTGGCTATTACAGCGTTATTGTGAGAAAAATCGTTCTTTTAATCCATTATCGCTTCATTATAAAACAGAGCCCTTCCAGCGAGGGTTTAAATTTAGTAATTGGACGAATGGGAGACTGATGGAGCGTTATGATATTTATAATGTTAATACAGGCTTTTTTTATACAGAAAAATCTCTCTCGACTCTTAGTTCTAATTTCGCTTTATATAAAGATACGGCCTCAGAAGCACAGGGAGATACATACAATAACACTATCGATGCTATCTATAACCGAATTACAGTCACCGATTTAATCGCCGTGACACAGCTTATAGAAGATGCAAAAACAACTGTTGTTGCATTAGTTAATTCGAATTTAACTCAACAAGGCCCAGCACCATGTTAAGGGATAGTTGTGATATCGCTCCTCACTCGCGATATTCCGTGAGGGCTTATCCCAACACGTTTCAAAAAACTAGAGCAATCATTCATGCTTTATTTTCGTAATTTATCTCTTTTTCCTGCAACTCGAGAAAAAGAGAGCAACGTTGAATTAAAAAATCATTCAGTAAATAAGCATATGGGGTTCGCCCAGGGCGAGATCACAAGTAGTCAACATGGCCTCACTGAGTGTGAAATTTGGTCTTGGCAAACGTTAGCGAAGCAAACCAGTTCTGACTTTAATTGTAAATCACGTTTATTACTTCGCTAACGCTCCTAACTAACTTCAAGCCCAACGTCCTTTTATATTGATCACGAAAAAGATCAAATAAGGCGTTGGAATGATATTGAACTATTCATCTTTGCGACCCGAAGGGGAAGCATGATCTAGTAGTTCAGCGCAAGGAATCCTGGGCTTCTTCGCCTTTGGCTCGCAGAGACGCAAGTTGTTAGTTCGGAACGTTTTTCAGCCCCTGTCTAAATGGGTTCATTTTTAAAGCACACATGATTTCGGCCTGGGGGGCCGCCCATCTTTAAAATGTCATTTATAAAATGTAACAGCACTGATCACGTGCTCACGGCAAAGCTCTGAAACTGTGGCACAGCCTTCGGTGTGCTTAAGACTTGACAGTATTTGGCTGTCTATAAATTTTACTTTTTTCATAAAAAATCCCCTGTGCATAGATTATGAGAAAAGTGTACCTTTAACATCAGTTATTTTTTGGAGAAATGACCGGAGAGTTATTCTGATCCTGTTCTAAAAAATAATTGTTAGTACAACCAAAAAATCCATGAACTATAGAATTAATTATTGAATACGTTTCAAGAGGATGTACTGCTTGTGGAATAGGGGTATGTTGTATTTTAGTGAATGGAAATGAACGATAACGCCGTGTATCTCCACTTTCATGTTTAGTATCTGATTTAAGCAGAGCATTTTCATCTTGTAATGTCTTATTTTCTTTAAGTATGCAGTTATACTGATCGTGTTCATTGGCAATCTCATGGATATATTCACTGAGATTTCTATTCGTTATAAATGAAAAAACATTTTCTTGTAGAATTTTTCCGGATTTACAATCTAAACAACCATCTAACATCACTACATTACTATCTGCATCGTTAACGCCAATTTGTATGGATTTTTTTGAAGTTGATATTTTTTGTAAATTAACCAAAAATTCAGTGAATTGATTTTTAAAAATATCAACTTTATTAGCAAATGAAGTATCGGGATCAACAAACGAATTAATTAATTCAATGCCATACACAATATAATTCATTAATTTTTTACGATTAGATTCAGGCTGACAGCGAATATACTCACAAGGATTTATTTTAATAATTTCTTCATCAAAACTCTTATCTTTATTGTCTAAACCATTATCTAAGACAATACATTTTTGCTCATTAGAGAATTGTGAATCACCATAGTAAGTATAAATAACTTTTTCCAACAATCTTGCAAGTTGCCTCAACCTAGTTTCCATTTTACATCTGCTTTAAATTTAGAACAGGACATCACTATATTTTAATATGTTGCGTGATGCAAGGTTGAATCTCGGCTCAACACAGCTATCATTCTCCTGCAAGCGCAACAAAAACATGCGGATCATTTTTAATTGCCCGTAACAAAGCATTAGCAAGACCGTCACTATTAAGAACATTTTTCAATGTTGGTCTATGATTATAAAATATAACGATAAAGAGATAATCATGCCAACTACAACTCGTGAAGAATTTAATGAAGAAGTTCAAAAATTTAAAAAAAAACATCAAGGGAAACTTAAAAACTTATTGGATAAAACAAAGCATCCCAAAGAGGCTCAGGAGTTTTGGGAGAATCCCATCATTCGTAGTTATTTGTCCCGATCTCACGTTGATTTTAAAGGTTCACATCCTGATTTAAGTTCGGAATTGGACAAATACGAATTAAAAATCTATGAGCATTTTCCCCATGCTATTGCGTATCGTGATTCTTTGATTAATACACTCAATTTTACTAGTGGTGGATTTGAATCAAAAGAATTTTCAGATTATTTTCATAACTTAAGTCACTCAAATGACGTTGAAGTTCGTGGATTGGGGGATATTTATAAAATTAAAAATGACGTTTATACTCGTTTTCTTAAATCCCGCCCACCTGAAAAATCCATACCCAGATTTATCCTCTCCCCAAATTGGAAAGACGGTCATGCAACAACATGTTTGACCATTTTGGATGATAAAACACAAAAGCCTTTGGTCACAATATTTATCAACTCATGGCAAAATGAACAATATTTTAATAATATCAAGCGTCGTATGAATATGAAGAGTTCATACACAGATCTATACGGTACAGACGAAATAGCTATCAAGCAAGATTGTCATGATGTTTTTGGTGTTGATATTGAACAAGAAAATTCATCTGAACGTCGCATTTGGAAAACAACGGACGAAAATACCATTCTTATTTTGGATAATGAATTTAAAATGTTTGATCCTGAACTGGATAATTTTGAACGTGAAGCTGATGTTGTTTATGACGCAGCCAGAGATGAAGAGGGTAAAATATTCCTTCGAGGATTGAAACAAAACATACCTTTTATTGATGCCTCTCATCATCTTCAAACAACAGCGGGTGATAGATCTTGTACATTATATGGATTAAATTTTATTCAGGCGCTAACCACATTTCTAGAAAATACTGCAAATGCGGATCACATGTACGAGTTGGCAAAAAAAATCAAAAATGATCCTGAGGCAAGCAAATCGTTAACCAGGATTATTCAGGAAGACCTCAAGCCATATTTGCCTGAATATTATACAAAAACTGGTGAAGCCCGCGATCCAAAGGATATTTCTGATTTTCATATAAAACAACGCTGGGATATTGGAGGACAAACTATCCCCAAAATAATACCTGAAATAAAATCAAGTTTACCCAAAGATCTTCGAGATCAAAGAACTAAATATTTTCAATTGATTGATGAATTAAATGTGATTTCACAACGTTGTGAACAACAAGGAAACAAGAAAGATCATCAAATTATGAATCAATTATGTCATAACCTTTCAAAAGCAGGTGATGAATTTTTTAAACCCATCAGTGGATCAAATTCTTTTGCATCGCACCAAAATAGATTTAAAACATTTTCAGATGCAGTGGTCACTTGTGTCAGGAAATCAGACGAACATTTCTGCAAATCAGGATTTTGGTACGATTACATTCATCCAGTATTAAAATCCATCATCAGTGGTCTTCTCGATGCTGCAGCATGTCTGTCGATTATTACACCGAAAGACAAAACCAACTATCTTGATAATACATTTGAGTCAGTGCCTAATAAAAAAATAACTCAAGCATATCGAGGGCTCGCAATTGAACAACGTTTGATTGATGAAGAGAAAGGGTTAATAAAAGACATTGAAGAAACGATTAAACCTAAAAAATAACGTTTGGCATCACATCAGCTGCGATTAACGTCTAATAGAACAATATGTTCTATTAGACGTTAAAACCCTAATCAGACTATCGTCTACCTAACTCGTTTCATTAAATACATACCTAACAACGCAAATACACAGGTAGGCCCTATGGCGGCAATCACAGAGGAAAATTGATAGACTTGACTCAGTGACCCTAAAAATCGATTGATAATATGAAAACCAAATCCTGCTGTTGCTCCCACTAAAAGTTTTGAACCCATGGTTGAGGAGCGCAAAGGGCCAAAAATAAACGGGATAGCTAACACCATCATCACAACCGTTGTTAAGGGTTGAACAATGCGCTGCCAAAATACCAATTGGTAATTTAGAGCCGTTTGATGACTTTTTTTCTGTGCGTGTAAATATTGATATAACCCTTTTAAGGTCATTTCATCAGGTTCATTGCCATTTACACTTAAAATAGTTGGTTTTAATGATATGTCCCATGCCATTTCAGGTATATATCGTACGCGTGTTTGATCTCTATCAATCACTGACTCAACCACATTTTCTGCTCGCCATGCTTTATGCTTATAAACTATTTTTTCAATTTTACGAGAAAACTTAAGTTGATGTGCTTCATCAAAATGAAACTGATAAACATGCTCTAACACATTATTAGGAAGAATGGTGCCCACACGAAGAAAATCATTATGATTACGCATCCAGACGCCTTTTGCAGTCCGCAACGTTTGCCCCTGACTCATGGCTTCGGCTTTTTGATTATTAGCCAAATGAACCATACTAGGCATCACTGTTTCACTAACTACCGTCACCAATACAATAACAAATACAGACACTTTTAAGACGGCCGCTGTGACTTGCCCTATTGACATACCAGCAGCTCGCATCACCACTAGCTCATGATGATTTGCCATCACACCCAGTCCTATCAAACAGCCTAATAAACTGGCCATAGGAAAAAACAAATAGACTTGATAGGGCATTTGCAAAAAGACAAATGAAGCCGCTTGAAACAAGCCATAATCACCTTTACCCAGACTATCCAATTGATCAACAAATAACATGAAAATTTGTAAGCCTGCGAGCATCAAAGTCACCAACGCAATAGATGCCAAAACTGTTTTTGCAATGTAACGTTCTAATAATTTCATGATAATTTCACTTGATTGCGCCAAATAAGCAATAAACCGAGTAAAGCCACTATCAAATGGACCCACCATAGTCCAAGCCATACTGGAATTTTGCCATTAGTCACCCAGTCACGTGCAATAAACATCATGTTGGCATAGAAAATAAACACGATAATGGCTGGTAATATTTTAGCAAATTTCCCCGTTCGTGAATTCACACGACTTAATGGCACCCCAACTAACGTTAGGACCAGCACCATAATTGGAATAGAAAAACGCCATTGTAATTCAGCAGCTTTTGCAGGGTCTTTATTATTTATTGGCCATAAACTGGCAGTACTTGCCGTACGAAGATCTTTTTTAATACTCACTTGAGGATGAGGAAGACGCGCTTTATATTCTTTAAATGTTGCAATCTGATAATCTGCATGTCCTGGAATACCTTGATATTTTTTACCCTCTTGCAACACAACATAATCTTCATTGGACTTTGGATCCGTTTGTGCATACGCTTTATCAGCCCACAGCAGATCCCATTGTTCCTCGCCTTTTTTTTGCGTGTTTTGAGCTAAAAATATATGTTTGGCAACGGTATGATCTCGATTCATGGATTCAACATAAAATACTTGTGAGCTATGAGGAACCGCATTAAATCGTCCAGGCACAATGGTCTGAATTAACGTTTGCACACCCGTCGTACGTAATAGTGTAGCGCGTTCTATAGAAATTAAAGGACTTCCCCACAACATAATAATTAAAACAAATAACGCCACAAAAGATGCCATCATAAAACTGTGTTTTAATAAACGCCCAGGACCATATCCACAGGCTTGCAAAACAGTCATTTCACTTTCGGCATATAAACGCCCATACGCAAGTAGTAATGCGACATAAAAACCCAGTGGCAATAAAAGGCTAAGTAGATTAGGCAATTCCAACATCATCAGTTTCATGATTAACATCCCAGGAATTTGCCCGCTTGCAGCTCGATTTAAATAAATAACCAGTTGATTACTCATAAAAATTAACAATAAAATAGCTGTCAAGGCAACCAGGGTTACAAATACTTCTTTGCTTAAATATCGAAAAATCAGCACTTGCGACCTCATCATGAATAAGTCTATTGTGAACTATAGAAATATAGGTAAACTAGACGTAAAATAACATTTTTTGCTCATCACAGGAAGCCATTATGAACTATGGATTAACTTCAACACCTGCAGTAAATGATACAAGCTGCTTAGTTATAGGCATATTTAACGATGGCAGTTTACCTGATTTTATCACTTTTCTAGACACGAAAAACAAACAAACCATCGAACGGCTTACTCGTAAACTAACAGAAAAAGGTGATACAGCCTGGCAAACAGATTTTGATGGGCGTGGTTTACTCATGATTCAATGCGGTGAAAAAACCGCTTTTACCACTGATGTTTTAGTTAAACAAACCGCAGATATTGCTAACTTGCTACTCAAGCAACGCATTACCTCAGCAACGATTTGTATGCCCCAGTTAGGCATGCAAACACCTGATTGGCAAGTTCAGCAAATGTTGTTGTTATGTGAAGCTCAACGCTACCAACTCTTAGATTTTAAGAGCACAAAAAACACAACATTTGTCATGGAATCCATTCACTTTTATCTACCTCATGCAACAGAAGCTGCAATTAAAGCAGCTCAAGCCATTGCAAGTGGGATTCAATTTACAAAAACCTTAGCCAACTATCCTGCCAATATATGCACCCCGTCATACATTGCTAATGAGGCGGTTAAACTTGCACATAAACACGCAAAATTAAATGTTAAAAC
>CAZNVR010000013.1:15160-17746 GCA_964576655.1 uncultured Legionella sp.
GACCGCGAATACATGGAGTCATTAGGCATGGGGGCTTTATTAGCGGTAGCGCAAGGCAGTCATGAACCACCTCAACTGGTTGAAATTCATTACAATGGAGCAGGAAGTGACTCGGCACCCATCGTTTTAGTGGGTAAAGGCATTACATTTGATTCAGGTGGAATCTCCATTAAGCCTGCTGATGGCATGAATGAAATGAAATATGATATGGCCGGTGCTGCAAGTGTATTAGGCACAATGAAGGCGTGTGCTTTACTAAATTTACCCATTAATGTCATTGGGTTATTGGCTTGTGCTGAAAATATGCCTGGTGGAGGTGCTACAAAACCTGGTGATATTATTACAACAGCGGCAGGCTTAACTGTTGAAATTATTAATACGGATGCTGAGGGACGTTTAGTTCTTGCTGATGCATTGCATTTTGCAGAACAATTTAACCCACGTTTTGTTATTGATATAGCAACACTTACAGGTGCTGTAATTATTGCTCTAGGCAATGTATCCTCAGGTATCATGACCCCTGATGACGAGTTAGCTGATTTACTTTTAACAGCCGCTCGTGAAAGTGGTGATAAAGCCTGGCGACTACCGTTAGATGAGGCTTATCAAACTGCGTTAGACAGCCCTATTGCTGACATGGTGAATTCAACGTTTGATAGAAGTGCTGGAAGTATTACCGCTGCATGCTTTTTATCGCGCTTTACAGAAAAATATCGATGGGCGCATTTGGATATTGCAGGAACTGGTTGGGCTTCGGGTAAAAATCGTAATGCAACAGGACGCCCGGTATCTTTATTGGTGCAATTTTTACGTGATTTAGCTCATCATGCAAGTTGATTTTTATTTACTAAATGACAGCCTGCCTCAAGCAGGCTGGTTAATCGCTTGCCGTTTATTAGAAAAATCATATTTACGACAGCATCGTGTGTTTGTTTATTGTGAAAACCAAAATGATGCCATGCTGCTGGATGAGTTGTTATGGACATACAAAGACGATAGCTTTATACCTCATAATTTGCAAGGTGAAGGTCCTGAGCCACCACCTGCAGTACAAATTGGCTTTGGTCCTGAGCCACGAGGATTTAACGATATTTTAATTAATATGGCATCAACCATCCCCTCATTTTATCAGCGTTTTCGCAGAATTATAGAAATTGTTCCCAATGATGATGATGCTAAAAACATTAGTCGCCAACATTATAGAGAATATCGTTCAAAAGGCTTTAAATTACAGACTCACTCCATTGACTCAACTGTCTAGAAAATACTCTGCTATACTAAAATAAAGACTAGAGAGCCGAGACACGCCATGACTCAACATTTGGAGCAATTAAAGAAAGCCAATGCTTTGATTAATGAAGCCCGTAAGGTAGAACAACACTACAAGCATAAACCTGAATCTCATGACTCACTCATCTTGATTATTCTAACTTCAATTCCATTATTTAATCGGTTATTTAAGCGTTTAAATAACACCTCATCATCCATAGCACATCTTAATAAAAATTTTTTTAGCTCCCCTGCATTAAATCCCGTAAGAATAAATCCCATCGTTGATATAGCATTAAATGTACTTGATTTTGTGCAAATTCCACTGCTTTACCTTGCTGCTTATGCCTTAGGACAAAAATCACCTGTGAACTTAACTAATAATACAAAATGGCTATTTACAAGCATTGCTTTAAGTTTATGCTTAACAGCTTTTTTTGTTCCAGCAATCGCGCCGTTTATTGCCATTACATCTGCTAGCATAGGTTTTATAGGCAGTGCTGTCGTTATAGGTCAGCTTCTTTATCAGTATTACCAGGATAAAAAGTCACTTGAAACAGTTCAAAATGAAATCAACAATGGTATTGCCGGAGAATTACAGCAAGAGATCAATAACCTTGAGATGGCCTGTCTTGAACCCGATAAAAACACATTAGAAATTGATGAATTAATAACAAAAATAGAATCAATTAAACAACTATATGATACGCAACGTGATGACATCAAAGCACTCTATGAACAAAAATTCAGTTTAGAAGACAAACTAAAGATAGAAACTGAATTAATGGATAATTGTGCTGGAATTATGCTATCGTCCTTAGCTATTGCAGGCACTGTCGTGGCTTTATTTTTCCCCCCCACAGGTTTTTTTATATTATTTGCCGCCACGCTGGTTGGTATCGCATATGTAACAACAAGGATTATTGCACCAGATTTATTCAAAGTTAAATTATTTTCACCACAGTTAACATCGGACAAAGAATGCGATATGAATCATCAGGAAGACATTAAAAACGATAGTACAGGCAAGCTATTAAATGCTTTACAAACAAAAAAAACCTCTTCACGGTCTAACCATAAAAAAATGGATTTATCACCGTCACACCAAACAACAACGGCTGATAAAGTGAATGAAGAGCTCATTGTTGAAAATGAATCACCCAGTCCTAGCCGGTCAAAAGGATAGGGTGATTCATTTTATTAGCTATATTTACTTTCTAAATAGTCGGCAGCTGCCAATACTCCCATGGCCTCCCCTCCTTCAGGTCGTCCTGGTTTATTACAGGTATTCCATGCCATCACATCAAAATGAACCCA
>CAZNVR010000014.1:0-16259 GCA_964576655.1 uncultured Legionella sp.
TTACCCACGGTAAACATCTAAATTTATTCTACCGTCACTGATTTAGCTAAGTTTCTAGGTTGATCAACGTCTGTTCCTTTAGCAACAGCAACATGATAGGCCAATAATTGTAATGGAATCGTATAAACAATAGGTGCTATCCAATGTCCACAGGTGGGCACTTGAATTAAATGCGCACCATTGGCAGGCCAGAGTTGAGCATCGTCAACAAAGACATAAAGTTGCCCGCCTCGTGCGCTGACTTCATGTAAATTGGATTTCAGTTTATCCAGTAGTTCATCATTGGGTGCAATTGCAACCACAGGCATCTCGCTATCAACCAATGCCAGAGGGCCATGTTTTAATTCTCCGGCAGGATAAGCCTCAGCATGAATATAAGAAATTTCTTTTAATTTTAGGGCACCTTCTAAAGCAACGGGGTATTGTACGCCTCTTCCTAAAAATAGTGCATGGGCTTTGTTCACAAATTGTGGGGCAAGGGCTTTAATTGCAGCATCTATTTGCAGCACCTGTTTAGATGTATTGGGTAATTGTTGTAATTCGGATAAAACCTCTGTTGCACGTGCGTCTTTACATAACGCTGCGGCAAGCATTAAAAACGCGGTTAATTGCGTAGTAAATGCTTTGGTTGAAGCAACACCAATTTCAATGCCTGCTCGTGTTAAAAAGACATGATCAGCTTCTCGAACTAACGTGCTGGTTGCAACATTACAAATTGCAAAACTGGCTAAATAATTTAATTGTTTGGCTTTGTGAAGTGCTGCTAAAGTATCAGCGGTTTCACCTGATTGCGATACGGTAATAAACAGGGTATTGTCACTAACAACGACATCACGATATCGATATTCACTGGCTATTTCTACTTGAGTGGGCAGGCCTGTGAGTGACTCGAGCCAATATTTGGCAACAAGCCCTGCGTGATAGCTTGTTCCGCATGCCACAATATGAATGTTTTTAACATGGGCAAATAATGTTAACGCTTGGTCACCAAAGCTTGCTCGTAGCACATCAATACTGGCAATACGTCCTTCGAGTGTATCTGCAAGCACTTTGCTTTGTTCAAAAATTTCTTTTAGCATAAAGTGGCGATAAGCTCCTTTGCTTACGGCAAGATTATCATCATTAAGCAGAGTCGATGGCCGTATAACCATTTGGTTTTCCATGTTAAATATTTGACATGTCTCGTCAGACAATAGCACGCTATCACCATCTTCAAGATAAATAATGGATTGTGCAAATGCGCGCAATGCCAGAGCATCTGAGGCAATAAAATATTCCCCCATACCTATCCCTACAACAAGAGGGCTACCTTTGCGTATAGCAACCAACTCTCGAGTATTGGATTGATGGAGCACTCCAAGAGAAAAAGCACCTTTTAATTGTGCAGCTGTTGCTTGAACAGCAGGTAATAATGATTGATGAGTGGTGTAGTGATGATGAATTAAGTGTGCTGCAACCTCACTGTCTGTTTCTGAGGTGAAAATATAACCTAATTCTTTTAAGTAATGGCGTAACTCATCATGATTTTCGATGATTCCATTGTGAACCACTGCTATCTCGTCATGAGATAAATGAGGATGCGCATTTTGTTCGGAAGGCTTACCGTGTGTGGCCCAGCGTGTGTGAGCAATGCCAATAGTGCCCGCAATGATAGTGTTTGACATTGCGTCAGTTAAGGCTTGTACTTTACCTTGTATTCGTAAGCGTTTTAATAAATGATCATTATCAATGATTGCAATGCCTGCGGAATCATAGCCGCGGTATTCCAAGCGGTGTAATCCCTCTAACAATACCCTGGATATATCTCTTTTAGATACAGCTCCCATTATTCCGCACATACGGCACTCCTAATCATTTTTGAGTCATTTATTTAATAGTATTATGAAGGTGTTTTCAAAGCCCTTTTTTCATAATACGAGAATGAGAGCGAGCCCACTCGCGATCTTTTATAGTATCACGTTTATCGTGTGATTTTTTACCTTTAGCTAACGCTAAACGCATTTTAACATGGTTGTTTTTCCAGTACAGCGACAAGGGTATCAATGTATATCCTTGTCGTTCAACACTGCCTATCAATTGATTCAATTCGTATCGATTTAATAACAGTTTACGTGAACGCAGCGGATCCGGATAGAGATGAGTGGACGTGGTCGCTAACGGTTGTATTTGTGCCGCTAACAAAAATGCCTCTCCAGATTTCACGATCACATGTGCATCGGACAAATTGACTTTACCTGCACGCAGGCTTTTTATTTCCCAGCCCAGCAACACGAGTCCGGCTTCATATTCCTTTTCGATAAAATAATCAAATCGTGCTTTTTTATTCGCCACAATGGTGGATTTGTCCTGTTTTGCAGTCATAAAATACTCTTCATCTTGTTTTATTTCTAAAGGATACCACGATTTTTAAACGATCACTTGACGTAATTAAACTAGCTCCCCACAATGAATTATCTCACGTTGACAGGATGAATACATGAATGCCCCCAGCCATAGCCGTAAACTCTTTGTGCTAGATACCAATATTCTTATGCATGACCCCTTGGCGCTTTATCATTTTGAAGAACACGATGTTTATTTGCCAATGGTGGTGTTAGAGGAGCTGGATAATCATAAAACAGGGTTGTCTGAAGTGGCGCGTAATGTCAGACAAACCAATCGTATGTTAGTTGAAATGATGAGTAATGCTACTCACCAGCAAATCGTGGAAGGTCTGTCTATTCCTAATTATTTTGATAAAGATCATGTGAAAACACAAGGTCGTTTATTTTTTCAAACCAATGATTTTGACAATGTAAATCCGTTGTCGTTACCAGGCCATAAGGTTGATAACACCTTGTTGGCAACAGCGCTAGGTTTGCAAACAAAACGTCCCGAACAGCAAGTTATTATTGTGTCTAAAGACATTAATTTGCGAATTAAAGCGGGTATTTTAGGTATTTTGGCGGAAGACTATCATAATGATCAAGTATTGGATGATGTTAATTTATTGCATACAGGATTGCATTTGTTAGAGAATAATTTTTGGGATACGCATGGCAAAGATATGGAGGCATGGAAGGAGGGTGGCAAGACGTTCTATCGCATCACAGGCCCCTTGACGAATCGTTGGAATCCTAATGATTGTATTAGTACGCATGACAATGATTTCCAAGCTATTGTCAAAGATATTGCTCAAGAGAGTGCCGTGGTGCAATTGGTGCGTGATTATTCACAAGCTAAAAATGCAGTATGGGGGATTACCACCCGAAACCGGGAACAAAATTTTGCCCTGAATTTATTGCTTGATCCAGATGTGGATTTTGTAACGTTGCAAGGCCAGGCAGGTACTGGTAAAACGTTACTAACCATTGCCGCAGGTTTATCCCAAGTGCTGGATCATCGCATATTTACCGAAATTATCATGACTCGTGTAACAATTCCTGTGGGTGAAGACATAGGATTTTTACCTGGTACCGAGGAAGAAAAAATGAACCCGTGGATGGGTGCCTTAATGGATAATCTTGAAGTATTGCATGGCATGCAAGAGGGGGGGAGTTTTGGTCACGGTGCAACCGATGATTTATTAAAAAATAAAATTAAAATCCGTTCATTAAATTTTATGCGAGGCCGCACGTTTTTAAAACGCTTTATTATCATCGATGAAGCACAAAACTTAACATCAAAACAAATTAAAACCCTTGTGACTCGAGCAGGACCTGGGAGTAAAATCGTGTGCTTAGGTGATATTAAACAGATTGATACGCCTTATTTGAGTGAAACAACGTCTGGATTAACGTTTGCCGTTGATCGGTTTAAAGCATGGGAGCATAGCGCTCATATGACGTTAACAAGAGGGGAGCGCTCAAGACTTGCCAAATATGCCGCCGAGCATTTATAGTACGGCATCCTTATTTGTTATAAACAGGATAAAATTATGTCCAGAGCCATTACTTTTGATGACGTGCTACTCATTCCCTCCTACAATCATCATGAATCCAGACGTATTGTAGATATTAGTGTGACCGATCGGCAGGGGTTGTTAACCCTGGCTTTGCCGGTGATGAGCTCAAACATGGACACGATTACTGAAAGTAATATGGCCAATTTTATGCAAAGCAAAGGCGGTATTGGTGTCTTACATCGCTTTATGAGTATTGCTGAAAATATTAATCAATTTAAACAATGCCATGGTAATGTATTTATTTCTGTTGGGTGCAGTACTGCAGAATTAGAGCGTGCGGAGGCCTTACGTGATGCAGGGGCTGATTTTTTCTGTGTTGATGTTGCGCATGCACACGCAAAGTACGTAGGAAAAATGTTAAAAAATTTACGTCAAATATTAGGATCAAGATGCATTATGGCGGGTAACGTTGCGACATATGCAGGGGCTGATTATTTGGCATCGTGTGGTGCTGATATTATTAAAGCGGGCATTGGTGGCGGGTCTGTGTGTAGTACGCGTATTAAAACAGGGTTTGGTGTTCCGATGCTTACCTGCATTCAAGATTGCGCACGCACGGATCGTTCTATTGTAGCTGATGGTGGCATTAGAACATCAGGCGATATTGTAAAAGCATTAGCTTTTGGTGCAGATTTTGTAATGATCGGTGGTATGTTAGCAGGAACTGCTCCAACGCCTGGAGAGATTGTAACAAAAGAGGATGGTACGCAAGTTAAACGATATCGTGGTATGGCCTCTCGCGAAGCGCAAGAAGTCTTTTTAGGGCAAATGCATGAATGGAAAACAGCAGAAGGCGTATCCACCGACGTACCCTATACTGAAACTCAAGATGCAATTATCAGTGACATTATTGGTGGATTAAGATCGGGTTTAACCTATGCGGGCGCTGATACGGTGAGTGAGTTACAACGTAAGTTAAATTACATTGAAGTCACCCAAGCAGGACGATTGGAAAGTTTGCCACATAAATTAATGGTGTAGGCTACTGATACCACAATGTCCAGGGCGAGCTCATGAGTAATCAACATTACCTCGCTGAGTGTGAAATTTAGTCTTGGCAAACGTTAGCGAAGCAAGCCTGTTCAGATTTTTAATTTTAAATCGCTCAAATTACTTCGCTAACGCTCGTAAAGACGAAATGGGTTCATTTTTAAAGCACACATGATTTTTTGCTCTGCCACAATGTCATGTTCCGCGCTTTTTGCGCGGAATCAGTGCTATATTCTCTGGTTCAAAAACAACTAAAACGATAAGATTATGACAATAAATATTCAGGATTTTCGTTTTTTATATCAAGGAAAACAGGTTAAACCACTGCTTGAAATGGAGGCAAGCCTGTTAGATGCAGTTGATATTCGTACAACCAAGCGCGAGCGAGCTCTACTTTTATTACATGGTTTTTCATCATCGCCTGCTGTTTTTCGCGAATTGATTCCAGCAATTCAATCTAATTATGACGCGGTCATCTGTCCTGTTTTACCTGGGCATTCGGAAAGTATTGTGGCCTTTGGACAAATTACAGCTCAAGATTGGCTGAATTGCGCTGAATCCACATGCGAAACGTTATTAAAAGACTATCAGGTCGTTGATGTATTGGGATTTTCATTAGGTGGTTTATTGGCTTGTTATTTAAGCCAGCGTTTTGCATTAAATCGACTTTTTCTATTGGCGCCCGCATTAGCAATGCATCGAAATGTGTCGACTTCCCTGCTGCTGGCACGCGCGTTATACGCGTTAGGTTTTCGTTTATTATACAATAGCGGTGGAAATTTACACACCCATTGTTATCCAGAGTTAACCTACCGCCAATTACCCATTGCGACAATTATTGAAATTTTAACTTTGATTAATGATTTTAAATGGACTATGCCGTCTTGCCCGACAGAGTTGTTTTTAGGTCGTTTTGACGACGTTGTGGACTCTTATCGTGTTGAACAACAATTTGCAACGGCATCAAATACAACAACGCATTGGTTAGAGCATTCCGCTCATATTTTACCTCTAGACGGTGACATTGATGCCATTGTTAATGTGATTAATCAACGATTATAACGGGTAGGCTCTTTTAATTCAGCAGAATCCAACTCACGCATATCGAGTATAGAACCATTTAATGCCATAAAATCAGCTTTCATCGTGGGAAGATTATGGACATAAATATTACTCGCACCACTCGCTAGCGTGTGTTGGGTTTTCGTTGTGGTTATGTCCGCAACAGAATGATCAAACGTTTTGATAAACACATGTGAGCCACGTAAATATCTACCATTTAAACGAGCGTTATTTTTTAACTCCGCATCAAGTGTATCTGCTACACCGGCTAGTTGTATAAATGCTTTGTCTTTGGCGCGAATTTTTAATACATGACTTTTGATCCAATATAAACTAATCGAGCTGTTATCGGTGAGCGTTAAGTTTGTCACGTTTAAAATGCCTGCGAGTCTAACATGCGGCTTTCCTGAGAGTTTAATTTTACAACTACTGCCGGTAATCCCACTAATTTGGCTATAGCCTGAGCCTGCTATTATCAAGCGTCTTAAGGCAATTTTTCCGTTAATGATGGTTTTCCCACCATTATGGATTGCAAGGTCAAGCCGATTGGAGTGCAAATGATTCGCCGTAATGGTGCCTGTACCATGGTAGGTCAATGAGGTGAGAAGATGCGTATTGATTATGGCTTTAATGGGGCCGTAATGTGGGTAGCCTTTACTCGCATTAATATACAATAATCCATGATGTATATACATTTGTACCCCGGCCAAATCACGTTTATCGCCTTTTAGAAGGACAAGATGTTTTCTATTGCCTGTTGATAGAGTGACATCTATATTACCGTTTATCACTACACGAGAAAACGGCTCTGATAATTGCGTTGGATTCGCGTGTTGAGCTTGAGACAAATCGGGCGTGTTTTTATGATCAATGGATGCGCAATGTGTTAATGATAAAATTAAACAAAGGATAAAAAATGACCGATTTAACATAACCCATTCCTCTTTTACTATAATTATTCTACATTAGAGGAAGTTTTTGTCTTGCGCAACAATCTTACGGTATAAAACTGTATTTAAATCAGGAGCGTGCTAAGATTGAACGCATGTCATTGGATTGATTTTATTCTTGATTCGTATTTAGAATGGGTATGAATATGTTTGCCAAATTAGCCTTGCTTAAACAAAAATATCCCATTTGGGGGCTGACTTTTACACACATACTCGTTTATCAAGCAACGCTTTTATTTATCCTCTCTTGTATTGCATTAGCTATTAATCATTTTATTTATCAGTATCCAGGTAATGTTTACTTACCTAAAGGTGTGTTTCTCGCTGGTTTAAATTTATTAATGATCTACATTGGTTTTTGTTTATTGCAAGGGCGTAAAGGAACAATAGCGCAAATCGCTAAAGAGATATTTTTTTTGTTTGTTGTAATCTTGCTCGTAATGCTTGCAACGAATGCGGTACAATATACCCCTTTTTCAACGATTGATGAGACGTTATTAACGATTGAGTCACTGCTACATGTTGATTCTAGAGCATTAATAGCCTGGGCTCATCAACGTGATGCACTACACTCTGTATTAGATTTGGCTTATATGTCATTAGCGTACCAATTGTGTTTTATTCCCGTTTTAGTGATTTTAACAAGACAAACTAAATTAATCAGAGAATATTATTTTTTACTCATGACCACCACATTATTGGGTATGTCTTTTTATTATTTTTTTCCAACAACAGCCCCTGCTAGCGTGATGATTGGTGATTTTTTTAGTGAAGAACAAAAAGCAACTTTTTTGAAGTTCTTCCAAATACACCATTATATTCAACCTAGCACGATGGAGGGAGGTATGATTTCTTTTCCTTCTTTTCATGTCATATGGGCATGGTTATGTTTGTACTTAGTGCGTCAATGGCGATGGGTTTTTATTCTATTGTTAACTATGAATTTTGTATTAATGGTGTCATGTGTTTTATTAGGTTGGCATTATTGTATTGATCTGGCTGGAAGTGCCGTGGTTATTTTTCTATCCCATCTGTTGTATGATTACATTTTGCGTTGGGATGCAAGGCGTCAGTCTGCGAATTATATTTTTTCATTTGGTACAACATAATACACATTAAACATATTGTAAGAGGGGAGCCTAATTTATTGGGCCAGCCCCAATTTAAACACCAGGCTGATGCCATATCCAGTATTGAAAGCATTAAACTTAAATAAATAAATTGGATACTTATCGCCTGAGCAGATTGTATAACGCGATTTTTAAAGATTTGAGGAAGTGTATAAAAAAGAAAGCCTGCTCGCGATAGATAACCTATGATTTGTGTAGTTCGTTCTGAAATCTCAATTTTTTTAAAAATAAAAAAATAGGCGGTGAATAGGCCTGTTATTAATAAAAAGACGAACTGAACGCATAATAAAACGTCTGTTTTTTTAGCATAACGATGATACATAATTTGAATATGCTGAATCATTAATAATGATAACCCTACAATAGATACGGTTTTGTATTGCCATTGTAAATGACTTGAAAATCCATAGATTAAATCTAAACTGTAACTCGCATATAAAATATAATGCATCCATAAGCTTAAATTTAAAGCATGCTGCATGCTTCGATTATGTAAAATTTGAGGTAAATACACTAGAAGATAGAGAATAAACGATAGATTTAAACTCGTTGTGCCAATCCATTCGACGATGCTCACAAGGGACTCCTCAGCAAGGGTAGGTTGAGTCAACGTGTGGCGTGTTTAAACGCAGTTCGTTTTGTTGAGCCAGGGCCCAGCCTACAATACAGATTCATCATCATTACCCTAGTCTGGATTAAGTGGTGGCAGAACATGACGTGGTTTCTTTTTTGTAGGTTTAATCCGTTGATAGTTTTCAAATGCTTGCCAGAGTGCTTTTCCATCCCATGTGGTTTGAGGATTTAATCCGTAAAGAGCGTCTGATAATAAAATAATTTGTTTTTTTAACACAACATCGTCAATATATTGATTTAATTGGCCAAGATTAAAAAATAATTGATCAGGCCATTGTTGATGCCCCCATTTTAAAAGAGCGCTTTGGGCTAATTTAGGATGATTACTCTCACATGCTTTTCGTATACGTGCTTGATTTGAACGTCGATTTAATTTAAATCGTAGTCGATTATGACGAACAGCCCACCATAACATTAACGTCAATAGCCAGGCAAATGCAAAAATACAGGCTATCCACCACCCCAATTGACTCACTCTATGAACATTAGTTGCTGTGGCTGGTGTTGGTGGTGTGGGTGTAGCCGTTGTTTGACTTACTTGTGGCACGATGGGTTGTGAGGTTTGTATGCTTGGTGGGGCTGTTCCCATGACATGGATAGTACGGCCCGCTAACGTTGCTGTCGCAATTTGCTGTGTTTGAGTGTTAAACCATGCTAGCGTAATGGGTGGTATGAGAATGCTGCCTGTTTTATTTAATATATACGTCACTTTTACACTTTGCGTACCCACCAGCTCTTCTTGTCGGAGCGTATTATTAGAAGCTGTTTTTTCTGAATAAACATTAAATTCTTTTTGATTTGAAAACGTAAGTGTAGGTAATAATTCGGCAGGAAGACCCAGTGCACTTAAGGTAATGGTACGTTCTAAAGCGCTACCCTTAGAGATTGTTGAGCTTAAATTATCATATTTTTCCGATAAAAAAACGTCTTTGGCAGGAAGCCATAAGTGAGGGTGTTTTTTTTCAGGAATAGGTTTAATGTGAATTTGGGAGGTGTTTCCTTCTATGTTAATGCGTTTTGGCAATCCCTCATACATCATTGCCGTGAGTGATGGAGGCGATATTTGTAACGAGCCGCTGCGTTGCGGGTAGATGGCATATTGCTGTTCATCAACGCTATATTCTTTGCCTTTAATAGTTGTTTGATAACTTCTGCCATTGCCTAGGGGTATAATTAATGCATTTTCAACACGTGGGGGTTGATAATGTGCATCAATAAGGGTTTGGTCGGTGAGCAATTTAACGGTATAAATGATTTGTTGATTAATAAAGGCCTGATGAATGTCTGTTTCTGTATGTAATGTAACATTTTGTTCTTGGGTTTGATGTTGCATGGGTTGAATGGGTGGGTTTATCGCATGTGTTGTTATTTCTATCTTGCCTGAAGGACTGAGTTGAGTACCTATTTCAATGGCAGGAATAGGCAGCACACCTTCTCTTTTTGGGAGCAGCATAATCACCCATTGGCTTTCAGATTTAGCTACGCCATTGATGGCAGAATAAGACATGTTATGCTCTGTGCCAATGATAGTAAAATCTTTTTTGAGCGGTATCAGATTTGGCGTGTGATGAGTATGGTCATCAGAGGATAAGGTTAAGCGAATGACTTCCCCTACTCGCGCCTGAGTAGGTGTAATATTCATTGTTATTGCGGCGATGGCGGTGGCATGCCAGAATAAAAACATCAAAATGAATACATAGCGTTGCATAAAAATATCCTAATCTGGGTGTCGTCTTAAATAATCGCGTAAAAATTTTTCTCTCATTAATCCACCAGGATCATCTGGAATGAGGCGTAGCCATTGATCGATAGCTTGTTGTTTTTCTTTATCCAAAGTAGATTCAATGTTGTCTTTTAAAGTACGTTCTTTTGTGTTTTGTTGCTTGTCTTGCTGCTGCTTGTCTTGCTGCTTGTCTTGCTGCTGTTTGTCTTGCTGCTGTTTGTCTTGTTGCGGTTTGTCTTGTTGTTGTTTGTCTTGTTGCTGTTTGTCTTGCTGCTGTTTGTCTTGTTGCTGTTTGTCTTGTTGTTGTTTGTCTAGCAATTGTTTAACTATATTTCGATTATATAATGCATCTTGATGGTTTGGTTCTATTGCTAAGGCTTTATCGTATGAATCGATAGCTTGTTTTAATTGCCCTTGATGAGCTAAGGCGTTGGCTTGATTATAATAGGAATCGAGCGTTGGTTTTAATGCATTGTACCCTTTTGCCGCTTGTTCGTAATGGCCCGCACGAAAAGCGGCTGTGGCCTTCCACTCAGGATCGTCAAATAGTTCTTCGGCTTGGGCAAATTGTTTTGAATTCATTAATGATTGTGCTTGATGATTTTTAGTTGTCCATAAATTTGACCAACTAAAAGCCATAACAGGTAGATGTAGATTAAATAATAGAACGCTTAGAATCAGTCGCATCATGTGTTTAACCTCTGTAACCCACCACGACGAAACACAGGTAGCAGTAATAACAAAGCTGGAATTAAAAACCAACGCCCTTGATCCTTCCAGACGGGGATATCATTTTGTAAATTTTCACTGTATTTCGAATTTTTTTTAGATATGGCAAGCCATTGTTTTAAATCCGCATTGGTATCTGTAAATGCTATCAATTCACCTTGACCTGCTTGTGCTAAGTGTTTAAACGCAACAGATATATCTTTTTTTAAGAGAGGAATAACAGATGTATCGACTCCATGCTGTGCTAGGTTTTTTGCTGTGGTGATAGCGATTGGAGAAGGAGAGGTTGGCGTTAACACTAAAATATTTCCGGTTTGATACCCTGCTTGTTTAATTAAGGTTTCAGCTTGTTCAAGCGCTTTTTCTAACAGATTGCCTTCAATAGGCATAATGCTTGGTGAGAGAGATGAGAGTAGGGCGTCGATAGTCTGTCCATCTTCAGTGAGAGGTGATACGACAAAGGCCTCTCCTGTATAAACCACCAGGCCAAATTGTCCAACATCTTTATATTGTAACAAATCGTGAAGCTTAAACTTGGCTCTGGTTAGTCTGTTGGGTGATAAATCGCGTTCGAGCATGGATGAGCTCATATCTAATACTACGATGTGTGGTTGTATCGGTTGATAGGTAGGCACAGGTAAGCGTGACCATGTAGGGCCTGATAAGCTAAAAATGATAAATAAGATGCAACTGAGTAATTGAATCAGTGCATGTGTTGATTTTTTACGCCCATGATGTTGCAGAATCCATGGCAATAAATGTGGATCACATACAGCACTCCAGGCATTGACTACTGTTCTACGTTGCAATAAATACCACGCAAATCCCCCCAAGGGAAGGATACATAGCAACCAAAAAGGACGTAAAAAATGAAAGGATTCAATCATTTTATGCCCCCATAAGTAGGTTTGGGTTTTAATTGGGTTAATAAACCACGTTGTTCTAGCAAGGTATAGATGAGTAGAAGCAATGCTAACATCAAAGGCCATGGATAATAATCATGTTTAGGTCGAATTGTTATTTGTTCTTGAGAGGAGGTTTCCATTTGATTAATGGCTTGATAAATCGTTTGTAATGATGTCATATCCGTTGCTCTGAAATATTGACCACCAGTGAGCTTTGCAATTTCAGTGAGGGTGTTTTCATCTAATTCAGCAGACGCATTCATACTTAAAAACAATCCATTAAAGGTTTTTGTATCACTCGCGGCTCCCAAACCAATGGTATACACTTTGATCGCTGCATCACGTGATAATTCTGCTGCTTTAAACGGTGCAAGTACACCGGAATTGTTTGCTCCATCGGTTAATAAAATAATCACACGCCCTTTATCCGGAACATTTTGTAAATGTTTTACAGCCAGCCCTAGGGCATCGCCAATCGACGTTGATTTACCTGCTAAACCGGCTGTTGCATCATTGAGACGGTGCAATACATTCAGATGATCATAGGTTAGAGGTGTTTGAAGATAGGCCCGTTCACCAAATACAATTAACCCCATTTTATCATTGAGACGGTGCTGTACAAAGTCATGAGCGGCTTGTTTCACAATAGCCAGACGTGTCGCAGGTTTATTGTTCCAAATCATATCGTTAACAGCCATGCTGGGGGATAGATCAAGTACCAGCATAATATTGTGTCCGTTACGAGTAATAGGGCGCGGTTTTCCTACCCAGCAAGGGCCAGCGAGCGCGATGAGCAGTAATATCCAAATAAAAAATAATAGTGTGAATCCATGTTGTTTAGTGAGCCCTTTTTTTTCTTGTTCAACGATACCTTGCATTGCATTAAAAAAAGGCACCCTTAGCGCACTGGATAATTCTGTATTTACTCTGGGTAGTAAAAACCAGATCAAAAAAGGCAATGGCAATAACAGGAATACGTATGGATTCATTAATTCGAACATGATTTCTTTTGCCTCATGATCCATTGTCTAGCAAGCTTAAATAACGGCTCTAAATTATGATATTGGCAACTACGCCAAGGCAATTCTAATAATTGCATACGAACGGAGTTAAAGTGAATGCCTTTTCCTGTGCGATTTAAAAAACTAATCCATGCGTCCCCATATAATCCGGCAACCTCTGTTCTTGGGTAATAAACAAGCGCGACGCGTTTTAATAGTTTAGATAATTCTGCTGCACACCATTGACTGTTCATATCATTTTGATGTTGTTTTTCAAGTTGAGCCAGTTCACGTAATGCCTCGCGCCTGTCTTGTCTGTTTAAATAAAATTGAACACCTGCAATGCGAATAACTAATCCGCTGATAATAATGAATATTAATAAAAACCACCAACCAGGAGCAATAGGCCACCAGCTAATCGGTGCAGGAACGTGAATATCACGTAATAACGATAAATCGGCAAGCGTTGTACTAGGCACCGATCCTCCGAGGAAATGTTTGTCGCACAAGTTGAGGTAAATCGGTTTGTGCGGTCAATTGTACATACTGAATTTGTAACCGTTTAAATGCAGATTGTAGGTCTGTAATACGTTGATCACACTGGAATTGATAAGAAAATCTAACCGCATCCAGGGTTGTGTCTAATAATAATTTTTGTTTCCCATTTGTAATGGCATATAACGCCGGTTTAGGTGGGGATAATTCTAAGGGATCGCATACGTGGTAAGCTAATATATCATTGTGTCGACTTAATCGGCTTAAATGCTCTTCGCCGTCAGCATCCATATTATAAAAATCACTGATCAACACGAGAATACTTCCGGGTTTTGCAACACGTTGTAGCCTTAGTAATGCATGGCTTAAGGAGCGTGAGTCTGGCATGCGTTTGGAGGCTGGATTGTGTTCATATGAATAGCGACTTAACGCCGCCAACAGCGGTAAAACGCCAGACTGACGACTTCGGGGCATAAATTCATTATGCGCGACCGCTGAAAAGACGATTCCTCCAACGCGATCGCCTTGTTTGGCTGCCGTCCATGCAAGTAACGCCGATAAGCGGGCTGCAACAACAGATTTAAACGCAATGCGTGTTCCAAAATGCATGGATGGATTAAAATCTGTTAAAATAACAACCGGTCGTTCACGTTCTTCTTGATATACTTTAACATGAGGCCGGCCTGTACGGGCTGTAACACGCCATTCCATATGCCGAATCTCATCCCCTGCTTGATAATTCCTGGCTTCAGAAAAATCCATGCCTCGGCCACGTAATTTAGACAAGTGATTGCCAACACGTGCAGCATAAGCATTTGAGCCATAATTTACAGTACAAGCTTGTTGTTGTAATGCAATTAACTCGCTGAGTTCAACCGCAACACCTTGAGTCATGGCAGTGCGACTTGTCGCAATAGTTCGTCAATAAAGTCATCCGTACTCACACCTTCCGCTTCAGCCTCAAATGTAAGTAAGATGCGATGTCTCAATACATCATGCGCAATGACATGCACATCTTCAGGGGTCACATAGTCTCGTTGATTAAGCCAAGCATGGGCTTTAGCACATCGGTCTAATGCAATTGTTGCACGAGGGCTTGCACCAAAGCGCAGCCAACGAGCAAGCGCTGAACTATACACACCGGGATTTCGAGTCGCTACAACAAGTTGCACAATATAATTTTCTAACGCGTCACTGGTATGAACACGTAATACCTGTTGACGCGCATCGAATAGAATGTGTTGAGGGATTGGTTCCATTGAGACATCTTTTTGTGTTGATGTACTTATCTCACCAAAGGCTTCTTTACGGGCTAAGGCTAGAATGTCTCGTTCAACACGACTATCTGGATAGCTGATTTTTACATACATTAAAAATCGGTCCAATTGAGCTTCGGGTAAGGGATATGTTCCTTCTTGCTCAATGGGATTTTGTGTCGCCATGACTAAAAACAATTCAGGCAATGGGTATGTTTTACTGCCTATAGTGACTTGACGCTCAGCCATTGCCTCTAACAGTGCCGATTGTACTTTTGCAGGAGCTCGATTAATTTCATCGGCCAAAATGATATGATGAAAAAGAGGGCCTGGTAGAAAGACAAAAGAGCCATCCTCAGGGTGATAAATATCTGTTCCAGTGAGATCACCTGGTAGGAGATCTGGTGTAAATTGAATACGATGAAAACTGCCTTCAACGCACGCAGCTAATTCTTTAACAGCTCGTGTTTTAGCAAGGCCTGGCGCGCCTTCAACCAGTAAATGGCCGTCAGCAAGTAAGGCTATTAATAAACGCGATACCAAACTGTCTTGACCAAGAATACGAGAATTCAAGTATGAACTCAGTTGTAAAATGTGTCGTTGTACAGGTTGTATTTCAGAATTTATTGGCGTAGTCATTCGTATCTCTCTTGAATTTAATCCTGAACCACGATTACGTTATCTGCTTGAGGGCCTTTTTTTCCTGTTACAACATTAAAGCGAACACTCACGCCGTCTTGTAATAATTTAAAATCAGTGGGTTGAGTTGCTGCAGCATGAAAAAAATATTCGTTTTTACCAGAAACAATAAAGCCAAAGCGCTTTTTTCTATCAAAAAATTTGATGGTTCCTAATAATTCACCTTTGCTGCAAGATCCGGAAAATAATTGTTTAAATCGTTGTATAACGGTTTTAATGGTCATTAAATCATTCCTGTAAATTTTATGTGCTGATATTGTTTTATCATGCTGAGGTAAAAAACACAGCAAGATTAGCATTATACGTTTGTATTTGGATACAATTTATACGATTTTTAGTGTACCCATGTAAAGTATAACGATGAGATGATGAGAATTCTACTCTTTCTCTTGCATTAACCCAGTCGCTCGATATACCCTAATTTGACTAATGCATATTTTCATGGCTCGAGGCTGATATGGCAACACAAGGATTTCCAGCCACCGCAAGTTGGCGCGATTCCGCACGAACGGCTCGTTTTTTTATGGTTGATGCCAGAGCTGCTTTTCCTGTGTTTATTTTTTTAATGCATATTCGTTTATGGACAGGACTACTTGTGATTATATCGGCAATCTTTTTTGCTATAATCGAGCATTATGGATACACAGTACCTGTTTTTTTGCGTTGGTTACGAACATTCTTTGGTGGCTCTGTTAAATCATCACAACCTTGGTGGCAATAAAAATGAAAGTGGATATTCATAA
>CAZNVR010000014.1:16269-16870 GCA_964576655.1 uncultured Legionella sp.
TGCATGCCAAATTTTATCTTAATGATCGATTTGTTTCATTTGACGAAGTGTTTTCCCCAACCGGTTTACTTCCAGCGATTGCTCGCCGGGCAGATCAACTGTGTTCGTTGTGTCTTGGTTATGGATTAGGTCTTTCATTCAAAGACGCAGAAGGTGCACTGCTTGGTACGGAAGTCAGTTTTGATGAAGTGACTCCTAATGTATTGCGGTTGTTATGTATGACCGATGTGATTAATGAATTAATTCAAGGCGGGCCTAGTTCAGATTATACGCCATTGGATGAGTTATTGTATGATTAATGTATGGCTATAATGGTCGTTTTTTTGAATTAAAGCGGTTATTACGATATAAAAGATAAAAAATAAAACGTATTCTCTCTTTAATTACTAATTTCTGCTATCATTAATAGATAAAAACATATGTTTAGGAGCGAATCTTGGCGCTATTTAATGATAAAAATGCATGGGCTGTTTTAACAAGAGCCGGTGCTCGAGAACGTGCGATTAAGCCTGACTTTGTGCAAATGCAAATTCAGAAAATAGACAGTCTTCTTTCACAGGTCTCAACCATGAATGCGTATAAGTCTGAAGGCAATCCTCAT
>CAZNVR010000015.1:0-8800 GCA_964576655.1 uncultured Legionella sp.
TCGGACAAGCCGAGGCACGTAGGCGGCAGGGTCCATATATGTCAACACGCCCTAGGCTTATGGAGTGTCTCTGAAGATTTTAACTTGCAAAGGCTGTGTTGAGCTCATCCAAGCTCTTTTCATAATTTGTGTATTAAAAGCAACGCCAAAATCACCGTTAGGGCTTACAGAAATCACACCAATATCCGCTTTAACCGTTTGATTTCGAGTAAACAAAACATAATCACACGCTTCCTGTAATGGCATATGAAATTCTGTCATCATTGAAATACTATTAGCAATGACCCCTGTAATTAAATACTCCCCTTCCCCTGTTCCGGAAATAGCGCAGGTTTTATTATTGGCATAACATCCAGCACCAATTACACAACTATCTCCTATGCGACCAGGTAAACAATTGCTTGTACCACCAGTCGATGTGCCAGCAGCCAAATTACCTCGTTTATCTAATGCGACAGCACCAACAGTACCATGCATTCGTCGTCTGGTTGATTGATAAGGCGTTTCATGATGAGTGGCTTTTTGAAAAGCAGCATATTGATGTTCTGTAATAAAGTAGGCATCTGGTTCAAACACCATGTTTTCATTACGAGCCAAGTCCAACGCACCATGACCAGATAAAAAAACATGATTTGTTTTTTTCATCACAAGGCGAGCAAGAGAAATCGGATTCTTAACCCCATGCACTAACGCTACAGCACCAGCTCTTAAGTTTTTTCCATTCATAATGGATGCATCCATTTCTACTTTACCATTAGAATTTAGAGCAGAGCCACGTCCTGCGTTAAACAAGGCATTGTCTTCAAGGTATTGTACCGCTGATTCAACCGCATCAAGCGCACTGCCTCCTCGACTTAAAATTTTATAACCTAAACGCGTTGCAAAGGCCAACCCTTCTTCTGTTTCTTTGACATGTTTTCTTAAAAAAGGGGTGCTGTTACTTGCACCCCCATGCACTGCAAATGCAATTTTTTTCATATCAATCGCCCTCAACTGTTTTTCATAGCAGGATTAGCCAATTTTCGCGTGTCAATGGAAAAGCGACACCCTTTAACCAACAGATGTACTTTTAAATTCTCAACAAACACAGCCTCACCTTCACCAACGGTTGTAATGTTTGTTTGACCGATATTACGACCATTAATAATCACCACCATACCAGAGCCTCGGCATTCTGCCTCAGTACCTTTGGTAATAATTAGTGCCGTATCCTCACCTAAACCAATACCTAACTTTTCAGGATTCATAATGATCGCATGAGCTAAACGTCCAAAACGCCCTCGCTTGATAAAGTGGGTATCAATAATACATGTAGGCAATAAACCCAGCCCTGCCGAAGTCATTAGATTGCGATAAATTAATGCTTCTGTAAGCCCACCTTGTGATATCATTACCGTGGACATGGCCATTGCGCCAGCGCTAGTACCTGCAACAACAATGCCACTATCCTCCATGTAGCGTTGTTTAATAATATCTACAAACGGTGTGCCACCTAAAATAGTCGACAACCGAAATTGATCACCACCTGAAAAAAAGATAACTCCTGCGTCTTCCGCGCGTTTCAAATAGTTTTTCTTACGCGCCTCTGCGCGCTCTGAAATGGGCAAAAAACCAATGTTGCTATACCCCATTTCATGGAACACTTTTTGATACATTTTTTTAACTTCTTCGGGAACTTCTGAGCCTGTTGTGACAATTTCAATTTTTCTATCATGAGAGTTTGAGGTTAACTCGCTTAAAATCTCATAGCGAGTAAACTCATTTCGTTGTTCAATAATATCAGGCGGTGCATCTACCTTATCTTCAGCACCCCCAATAATCAGTAACTTTCCTTTTGGAAACATAATTTTTCTGCCTTTTGAGTTAAGTCACAAAATTTACGCTCTTCTTTTTTCATATAGTCAATCGCAGTAAAGACATCATCCACGGTGTAAAATATGAAAGTCCCTTGTTTTGCATTGTCCATTGCATATTTAATGGCTTTAAATTCCTCAGAAATATGTGTCACTTTAGGCTGTAAACCTGAATGAGAAATGCCTTGTAAAATTAAATCCGTTAACTCTTGCTTGCTTCGTCCACGCCCATCCAAATCATGGCGAATAATGACTTCATCAAAAATTTGTGCGGCGTAATATCCTAATTTTTGTATGTCTTCAGCTCGTCTATCTCCTGTTGCACCAATAATGCCAACTTTATTTTTACAGTCCATTTGACTTAAATAATGTTTAAGTTCAATAAAAGCCGCTTCATTGTGAGCATAATCAATCATGACCTTAAATTTATCAAAGTTAAACATATTCATACGACCAGGCATGTTTTCAACACTAGGATCAAAACAATACAACGCTTTCATAATCGTCATTAAACCAATATTACTCACCACACCGGCTAAAACAGCTGGCAGTACATTTTGAATCATACATAATGCTGTGCCTTGGAACGTAATAGGAATATCAGCTACTTTTGCTAAATTTTGTTTTTCATTTCCGCGTTGAACAACAATAAATCCTTTATCAATATAAGCCGCTATGCCCTGCGCCTTACAATGCTCTTTAATTCGCATATTTTCTTGTTTGCCAAACAACGCTATTTTGCAATGCAAATCAAATTTAAGATCGTACACCAAATCATCATCGGAATTTAAAATACAATAACCATCATCTGCTGTATTTTGTGCAACAACCGCTTTTACCTTAGCGAGTTGATCCAAGGTATGAATATCATTTAACCCCAGGTGATCACTGGTTATATTGGTAATAATACTGATATCACACTCATCAAAACTTAACCCTGAACGAAGAATGCCACCTCGCGCGCACTCTAACACCGCAAAATTAACCATGGGATCATTTAATACGGTCAATGCACTCACAGGCCCACTACAATCACCTGAATGGATGAGCTCATTATCAATATAAATACCTTCTGTTGTTGTAAATCCTACGTAATAACGTGCTTGTCTGGCTATGTGTGAAATTAAACGCACAACGGTTGTTTTACCATTCGTGCCCGTAACAGCAACCACAGGAATTCGCGCATCACGAGGATTAGGATATAGCATGTCTAACACAGGAGCTGCGACATTTCTGCCGGGGCCTTCACAAGGGTCCAAATGCATTCTAAAACCAGGGCCTGCATTGACCTCAACAATAACACCATTGTCTTTTTTTATAGGTGCTGTAATGGTTTTACAAACAACATCTATACCACAAATATCTAGCCCCACTAATCGCGATACTTTTTCTGCCATTTTAATATTAAACGGATGAACCTCGTCGGTCACATCAGCAGCCGTACCACCTGAACTTAAGTTACTTGTGCCTTTTAAATACAAGACCTTACCTTTAGGTAAGATAGAGTCCAGGGTTAGATGATTTTCTTTTAAGATAGTATTGGTTTCGTCATCAATTTTAATCGTGGTTAATGTATTTTCATGCGCATGGCCTCGTTTAGGATCTTGGTTTGTTTTCATCACCAAGGCATCTATCGTGTCTACCCCATTGCCTATAATCATTGCCGGTGTTCTTTTTGCAACAGCAACTAATTTATGGTTAATCACTAAAAATCGATAATCATTTCCTTGAATAAAATGCTCAACAATCACATTATTGGAAATTTTTTTCGCAATAACAAATGCTGCAAGCGCTTTTTCTTTACTATTAATATTGGTCGTAATCCCTCGACCATGATTACCATCTTGTGGCTTAATAACCAATGGAAAGCCAAGGCTTTTTATTGCATCGAGTAATTCTTCTTGTGAATGCACAATAGTGCCTTTGGGTACAGAAATATAATTGGCATCAAGAATTCGTTTGGTTATTTCTTTATCTGCTGCAATATCAACACCCATGGAACTTGTTTGTGACGACACAGTAGCCCACATCTTTTTTTGATTCACACCTTGCCCAAACGTAATTAACAGTGAATCATTGTCTACTGATACAGGTATTTTTCGCCGCTTTGCTTCTTCAACAATGGAACCTGTACTTGGGCCTAGTTTTTCATGTTCAAAAATATCAATTAATTCATCTAAATCGTCTTGTAAATGCAAGTAGTCTTTTCCATTAGCAAGGCAATCAACCAAATTAAACGCAGCTTGAGCCGCATAGAGACCTGCATTTTTTATTTCATATGAAAAAACAATATGATAAACACCATGTTCATGAGCACTAAACGTTCGTCCAAAACCACAATCCATGCCGGCAAGGGTTTGTAATTCAAGAGCCACATGCTCAATCACATGCCCAAGCCAGGTGCCTTTTTCCATGCGTTGCAAAAAGCCGCCTTCAACACCAGGAGAACATTTATGGGTATACAACGAGGGAATAAGCGTTTGCAATCGGTTAGAAAACCCTTGGATAAGATGTGTTGGTCGTTCTTCAAATTCTTCTAAATCAAGCTTTAGTTCAATTAATTTCTTTCTAAAGTTTGAATAATAATTGGAACCATTTAACACTTTGGTGTTTAAAATTTTCATAATAAGATCATTCCGTTGGTTAAATCATGAATATTTATACAGCTATGCAAAAAATATGGGCAATTCTATGCCTGCGGACAAACCTTTTTAAACAAATTCTAGTCACTCATGCCCTTGCCCTGAATTGAACAGGTCTTAAGTGACTTTAAATTGTGAAATTTAGTATGGGTGATAAAAACGAGAAAAGCTAATTTTAAATCGATTTTTCTATAAACAAATGATCTGCTTGCGCCTTCTCATCCACAACCTTCGTAACACACGAATCAGACCATACGTTTAATGCGGTTTCTAACATGTCAATCAAACTATAAAAAGGTAAAATAATCCCCATTAACGTAATAGGAACATTCATGCTGGCCAATAAGCTTGTACTTAAAAAGAAACACCCCATAGGAATTCCTGCATTACCAATAGCCGCAACCGTTGCAATCACAACCCATAACCCCATGGATGCCAAAGACACATGCATTCCATTATTTTGCATCAGATAAATCACTGTTGTAAAAATAAATGCAGCACAACCATTCATATTAATACTGGTGCAAAGAGGCAATACAAATCGGCTGATTTCAGGATTAACCCCTAGATTTTTCTCAACGGTATCCATGGTTACCGGTAAAGCGCCGACAGATGACTTTGAAAAAAAGGCTAGCGATAAAGCCGGCAACATACCTCTCATGGCAACAAACGGTTTAATTCCATGTGATTTTAACCATAAAGGCAAAATCACAACCCCTTGAACTACGTTTGCTAACACAATAATCAAAAGGTATTCACCAATTCCTTTAACATCAACCCCTCCTCTTAATTGCATAACGGTTGTGGTAATAAATCCAAATAACCCTATAGGAATAATGGCTATCACCCAACGCGTTATCACCATGAACAAACCATGTGCTCCTCGAAAGAATTGTGTAATGGTATGGCGTGCCGGCTCATCTGGTATCACACGTATGGCAATGCCAATGACAATCCCCATAAATAAAACACTAATCACTTGATTATCTAAAAAAGGCGATACAATTGTTGTGGGAATTAAATTGGCAATATGCTGAAAATAACTCGAATCTGACGATGGCATAGCTGTTGTAGCCACATCAGATACACTGGCCACCATTCCTGGCTGAATAAGCATATACAATATGCAACTAATACCTGCAGCCACCAATGTTGTGCCTAAGGTATAACACATGGTGCGTCGCCAAACACTACGCATTAAACCATCTGAACGATAATTAGATAAAGTCACAATAATAGACAGGGCAATAATAGGTAAACTAATGCATTTAAATATACGAATAAACACATCTGCAATAAAAAAACCTAATGACTGTAAAAAAGCAACATCCGACATGCCACAAAATATACCTAACAAAATCATTACCGTGTATAAAAATGGCGTACTCAGCCACAATTTTGCTTTACCTGTATACATATGACCGCCTTTTATTCAATTAACTAAAAATATTATCATGTTCATGGTTGGTGTCAAGCGCCTTGGTCAGAGCGAGATCATGAGTAGTCAACATGACCTCACTAAGTGAAGCAAGCCTGTTCGGATTTTTAATTGTAAATCGTTCATAATCAGTTAGATGCGTTTGCCCTGGTTAGAGTTCGCCAGCTGACAACTCCTTGTGGAATAAAATGCGGTGTTGATAACTTACAAGGTTCTGATGCTTGCGGAACGGCAATCTGTGACTGCAGTGTAAGATAGGGAAATTGCATGCTGACAAGTGTTAATCGCCAGTGATGGCTAGCTAAATTTAAATCGCCCACTTTAATTTGCAAACAGTCATATAATCCTAAATCTTCTATTAGATATCTGTATTGATCATGATCATCGATAAGCAAACATCCCTGCTCTGCAAATAAATGATCAATAACACGATTAGGATCTTGCTCTTTTGTTATACAATTTATATTGGTTATATCAATTGTTTTACTCAACATATCCATTTTACGAAACATTTTATGGTTAGCAATGACCTGATGACTGGATTTTATATAAATTAAAATACCTTGCATTAACGAGCCAATTAACAAGGCGACTCCCGCAAGCATGAACATTGTAGTCAATAAAACAATCCCTCGTTGCCTGCTCATACTGCCCTAACTCGTGTATCTATTTTTATTGGAAGCCCTTGTTTTAATATCAAGGCAAGCTCAATCCAATTGTGCTTCATCTCGATTGAAATATTTTTCACCAAAGACGTTAATTCATCCGTACGTTCTCGTTGATAAAATAACCCCTTCGATGGACGCACAAAATAATTCTCTTGCCACCATTCTCCCACATAAACAGGAGGTTGATAGTTAAACGATAATGGACGATCCAATGTTAACCGTTGGCTAGTTAGCCTTTGTGTTACATCTGTTAAGTGAACGATTTCTGCATGATAACAATCGGCGATAATAAGGGTGTCTTTTTCATGAAATTCATAACTTGCAGTGGTTTCAATTTGATTAGAATGCATACGATTAAGTAAAACGTTAAAATGTGGACTCATTCGATTGATGGTTAAGCCATTCTCAATGTCTATCGCCAAAATAGACTGACGACCACCGGATGTATCAAGCGTTGTTAAATGATCAATGCGCATACAAGGAGTAAATCCTGCCTGGCGAATACTATTTTGCAGTAAATCAATCACAACTTGTAAATCCATTGCTTGATTAAGGGTTGATTGAAACGCAAGATAATGTCGCTTCACATGGATATACTGATTCAGCAATATAACGATAATAAAACTTGCTAAAAACAAACTGATGAACACCTCTAATAAACCAATACCTACCTGTTTATTCATGTTCACAAGCCCTATCCAATGCTCTTGACGCATCCATACGGCTTAGTACTTGATTGTATAATTGGCTAACATGCCATTCATGGGTTAATAATGCCAATGATGTCAGCGTAAGCAATACTAATGAAACCAAGACTTCGGTTAATGAAAAACCATGATGTTGTTGCATAGGTTGTCCTGAGGTTGGATGCCTTGAACAGTAGAACACATTGCCTCAATGGCTTCAATTAATTTGTTCAAAATTTGTGTGGCTTACATAGGACGTGGGAAGTTACAAATAAAAAAATAAATTAAATTTGATTTAGCTAGTTGCATTTTATACGGCAATATTTCAATATGATGCCAGTATTAATAACTAGCAAGGAGAAGTAGATGAAAAAGAAGGAATTAATCGATGCCATCAGTAAAGAAGCTGGCATTGCTAAAAATGAATCAGAAGTTGCATTAAATGCTGTAATCACCTGTTTAGCTGATTTACTCATTAAAGACGATTCAATTGTATTACCAGGTTTGGGAACACTATCTGTAAAAAAACGTGCTGCAAGAACAGGGCGTAATCCGTCTACAGGTTTACCTATGAATATTCCTGAAAGCAAAACAGTAAGCTTTAAAGTAGGATCAAAACTAAAAGAATCTCTCAACGCCTAATTCTATTTTTATTGATTGAAGACCCAATACCAGGGTGCCCAATAGGTGCCCTTTTTTTTCCCCCGCCACTCTAAGGCCAAACAACATTTTAGACCCATTGCCCATCATCTTAATAAACTATTTTTTCAAATAGACTTGCATATGTACAATTTGACTGCTAGATTTAATCCATGGCTTCTACGGATTAGAGGTCGTTGAAAGGGAATTTAATTCAGAAGGATCTGAATATCAAGGATGATCGCAGGACCAAGTGTCCTGCGTGATTGTACCAGCCAGGGCCTAGCCCTAGTTTTTTTTAATTTTAAATTAAGCTAAATAATTTGAATGAGATAAATAATTACGATCAGGGTAATAGGCAAAAACAACAGAACCACCTTTAATCGTATTGATTACCGGTTTAGCTAGCGTTTTAGCAATGGATGGGCATCCCCAACTACGACCAGCTCGACCTGCTTTTTTAATAAAGTCCGGTTCTACATACCAAGCCCCATGAATCACTACTCGACGATTATAAGCATTATCATTAAACCCTTTTTCCAATCCTTTTAAATTTAATGAATAACCATTGGATCCCATGTACGTGTCACTGGTTACAAATGTACCTAAACTCGTTTGCTTGCTAGACGCTTTATTAGAAAAATGATTCGGTATATTCATTCCTGAGTTTTGACCATGTGCAACATACGTATTGTATAAAAGGCGGTCATGATTCACATCAAACACCCACATACGCTGTTTGGAAGAAGGCAGGGAATAATCAATAACAGTCAACACTGGTTTTTTAACAGCACCACGACTGGTTGCTTTATGGTAAGCAGCCAAAGCAAGCTTAAGTACACGCTTATCAAGCTGAGGCGCTTTACTACCTAAT
>CAZNVR010000015.1:8810-16473 GCA_964576655.1 uncultured Legionella sp.
CCTAATTGCTTCACCTCTGAGTTCACATCAAATGTAGATTTTTTAGAAAAAATAGCAGGACTAGAAGCTGCATTACAGGTCAATATGGCCATCGAAATTAACGTTAATAATATATTCATAAATCTCCTGTTTTTAATTACTTTTACATCATGCATCGGCACAATCAAATGGCTATTATATTGAAAAATCGGACAATAGCAAAACCACTAGCGCCCTTCATGATCTCATTGTGTAAAAAATCAATTAATTCATTTGGTTAGACAAAATAAAACCCCAAATTATAGGGAACAAAACCAACCATGTGAAATAATAAAATACAAATCGAACTGGATTGTAACATATAAACAGTTCAAAAAAAAACCATTTTCGTTAAAAATAGATCGATACATTGCGTTTTAAAGAGTGGATTTTAAAAATAAATTGAACTATTCTGACAATTACTACACTTTAATCAAGGTTTTATATGCTCTCGAAATTACCCTTGAAAACACCGCAAAAATTACGTGCAGTTATCAATAACGCTTATCGTATGCCTGAGTTATCTTGTATCACGCATTTGCTCGACCAAGCCGCTTTAACAGACACTCAACTAACAACCATACAAACACAGGCAACAGCATTCATAAAAACCATTCGTATTCAACGCAAAAAAACAACGGGCATTGATTCTTTTCTGACAGAATATGCCCTATCCAGTCATGAAGGGATTGCCTTAATGTGTTTGGCTGAAGCATTACTTCGCGTTCCCGATAAAGCAACCATTGATCATTTAATCAAAGATAAATTAGCGTACACCGATTGGGCGGCTCATAGTGGCCAAAGTGATTCTTTTTTTATTAACGCGACCACCTGGGCCTTAATGCTAACAGGAAAAATACTGGCTCCAGAAACAGCCAACTCACGTTTAAACAAAGCACTGTTGAACTTAATTAACCGAAGTAGTGAAGGAGTGGTTCGTAAAGCCGTGGATAAAGCCATGCGAATTATGAGCAAGCAATTTGTTACAGGCCGTACCATTAATGAAGCAATTTCTCGCGCACAAAAAAAAGAAAAAATAGGGTTTCGTTATTCATATGATATGTTAGGAGAGGCAGCCTTAACTGCTATTGATGCGCAACGCTATTTTCAAGCTTATCATGATGCGATTGAAAACATTGGAAAAAGTGTTGAAACAAGCACGTTATCCGTATATCAAAAACCCGGTATTTCAATTAAATTATCCGCCCTACATCCACGTTTTAATGAAGCGCATCGTGAACAAGTGTTAACTGAACTGACACCCAAGCTACTCTCCTTAGCACAACTTGCTAAACACTATGATATTGGACTTACCATTGATGCAGAAGAATCTGAACGTCTGGACTTATCACTAGATATTATTGAATCTGTATTTAGTGACAATAGTCTATCTGGATGGCATGGTTTTGGACTCGCTGTTCAATCGTATCAAAAACGTGCTTTTTATTTACTTGACTGGCTAGCTGATTTGGCTAGAAGCAACGATCGCCGCATCATGGTACGACTCATCAAGGGTGCATATTGGGATAGTGAAATAAAAAAAACGCAAATGCAGGGATTATCGGATTATCCTGTGTTTACACGAAAAGTCTTTACAGATGTATCGTTTCAAGCGTGTGCCAAGAAATTATTAACCATGACCGATGCAATTTATCCGCAATTTGCAACCCATAATGCCTATTCTGTCGCCATGATTTTAAATCTTGTAGGCGATTATCGCGATTTTGAATTTCAATGTTTACATGGCATGGGGAATGAATTATACGAACAAATTGTGCCGATTCACCCCAACATTCCATGTCGCATTTATGCACCTGTTGGCAGCCATGAGGATTTATTGCCTTATCTTGTGCGTCGATTATTAGAAAATGGCGCTAACTCCTCGTTTGTAAATCGCATTGTCGATGACAAAACCCCTATTACAGAGTTGATTGAAGACCCATCCAGCAAAGCACGTCTGTTATTGGGTAAAATCAATCAAAACATCCCTCTTCCTGCATCCATTTTTTTACCTGAGCGCAAAAACGCTTTAGGTGTTGATTTAAGTGATAGAGCGTTTATAGCCTCATTACAGCAACAACTCAGCTCAATGCAGCCGTTTATGTGGACAGCATATCCCATTTTAGCAAGTGGCCAATCCAACAACCAAACACAACACCCCGTTGTCTCACCACAAGATGGCCAACACATCATAGGCCATGCCATTGAAGCAACACATGACGATGTAGAATCAGCATTAGCACAAGCAATGCTCACGTTTGATTCATGGAGTAAAACATCGGTTACACACCGTGCCGCAATTCTTGAACGCATTGCCTGTTTATTCGAAGAAAACATGCCCACATTTTTGGCAATGGCATGCCTTGAGGCAGGAAAAACATGGGCAGATGCCATAGCTGAAGTCAGAGAGGCTATTGATTTTTGTCGTTATTATGCAGCACAAGCTGAAAAAACAATGTCAAAACCCATTAAATTCCATGGTTACACAGGCGAACAAAATGAGATGTCATTGCATCCCAGAGGCGTTGTATTGTGCATCAGCCCGTGGAATTTTCCGCTTGCAATATTTACAGGTCAAGTGATTGCCGCGTTGGTAACTGGCAATTGTGTAATTGCAAAACCAGCCAACCAAACCCCGCTTATTGCACACTTTGCAGTTCTATTGATGTTAAAAGCCGGCATTCCAGCTGGTGCTCTTCAATTTGTGCCAGGACCTGGGTCAACTATAGGTGCACAACTTGTTGCGGACACACGGATTAAAGCGGTTATTTTTACAGGCTCAACGCAAACCGCAAATCAAATCAATCAAACCCTGGCTACCCGTGGTGGTGAAATCATCCCCTTTATTGCAGAAACTGGGGGACAAAATGCCATGATTGTTGATTCATCAGCGTTGCTTGAACAAGTGACACAAGATGTAATGACCTCAGCCTTTGGCAGTGCCGGGCAACGTTGTTCAGCATTGCGTGTGCTATTCGTACAAGAAGAGATCTATCCAAGACTTGTTTCCTTGATAAAAGGTGCAATGGCTGAATTACACATAGGTGACCCATGCCTGTTATCAACAGATATAGGCCCTGTCATTGATAAACAGGCATTAGCAACATTAAATGATCATATTGCAACCATGCAAAAAAAATACGACATCCTCTATCAGTGTGCATTAGATGAGCAGACAAAACAGGGTTATTTCTTGCCTCCCACAGCAATTGCTATTGATTCTATTCATGCACTAAAACATGAAGTATTTGGCCCTGTACTGCATATTGTTTCTTATAAACAAGGGGAAATAGATAACGTTATTGAACAAATTAATCACACAGGTTTTGGTCTAACACTGGGTATACATAGTCGAATTAATAAAACCATTGATTATATTCGCCAACGTGTTCATGCAGGCAATTGTTATGTTAATCGTAACATGATAGGCGCTGTGGTAGGCTTACAGCCTTTTGGTGGTGAAGGGCTTTCAGGTACAGGTCCCAAAGCAGGCGGCCCCTACTATTTACCCAGGTTATGCCATGAACGCACATATACCGTAGATACAACAGCGGCAGGAGGCAATGCGAGCTTGATGTCACTCCCTGATTAAGATGAAATATGAAGAAGAGGTGTCTGATGAAAAAAATAAAGTTAATCATTCTGTTACTCTGTTTAATGCCTTTCCACACTCAGGCTGCAACATGTCCTGATCCAGCAAACTCATCGTTAAAATGGGGAGAAATTCCTGCGCCATGGCTCGCAAACCCCTTTTCAGCAAATGATGTACAAGGCGATAGCGCCACACGATTTGTACGTGCAAATATTATGGTTGCAGGTATAGGAAAAGGCATTATCTGTAATTATCAAAACTCTATTGGCTATTATTCAATCTGGTGGCCTGTGAGTGTCAAAATTCCATCATCCATCGATTACAGATGGATTGAGAGCCACATGGGCTACGCATGCTACATATCCCCTGAAGAATGCGTTTTTTATACAGCAGAAGGTTAAAAGGCCATGAATTTTTAATGATTTTGGGCTATCATTAGATTTTTTGATTACAGGAGTCAACTTTATGAACGTGGGTCAAGACAGTCTTTCCACCAAGGCACAACTGCAAGTTGATGGTAAAACATACCACTATTATAGCCTGCACACGGCTGAAAAAAATCACTTTAACGGCATTCATCGCCTGCCCTACTCTCTTAAAGTATTATTTGAAAATTTATTACGTTTTGAAGATGGCTCAACAGTGACGACGAACGATATCGCAGCTATTGCAAACTGGCTTCAGACTAAAACCTCTGATCATGAAATTGCTTATCGACCAACTCGTGTATTAATGCAAGACTTCACAGGTGTTCCTGCTGTTGTCGATTTAGCAGCAATGCGTACCGCTGTTGAAAAAATGGGTGGGAATCCTGATAAAATATCACCGTTATCACCTGTTGATTTAGTTATTGACCACTCAATTATGGTTGATAAATTTGCAACAGCCGACTCAATGAAAGTAAATACCTCCATTGAAATGCAACGCAATAACGAGCGTTACGAATTCTTGCGTTGGGGACAAAAAGCATTTGCAAATTTCCAGGTTGTGCCACCAGGTACAGGTATTTGCCATCAAGTTAACTTAGAATATTTAGGTCAAACTGTATGGAGTAGCGAGTCTCAGGGCGAACATTACGCATATCCTGATACACTAGTAGGTACTGATTCACACACCACAATGATCAATGCGCTAGGTATTTTAGGTTGGGGCGTTGGAGGCATTGAAGCAGAAGCTGCCATGTTAGGCCAACCTGTCTCCATGCTTATTCCTGAGGTTGTTGGGTTTAAATTGTTAGGGAAATTACCTGAAGGCATTACAGCTACAGACTTAGTCTTAACTGTCACTCAAATGTTACGTAAAAAAGGCGTTGTTGGAAAATTTGTTGAGTTCTATGGCCCAGGATTAGCTGAACTGCCGCTAGCTGATCGCGCAACGATTTCGAATATGGCACCTGAATATGGCGCAACCTGTGGATTTTTCCCTGTTGATAAAGAAACACTGCGTTACTTACGATTAACAGGTCGAGATGAACACACCGTAACGCTTGTTGAAGCCTATAGTAAAGCACAAGGCATGTGGTATGACACCGACCGAGAAGATCCGGTGTTTACAGACAGTTTAACACTGGACCTATCAAGCATTGAGCCCTCTCTAGCGGGTCCAAAACGCCCACAAGATAAAGTAACATTAGCAACACTACCTCAAGAATTTACCACGTTTTTATCAGAAAACGGCAAACAGGATGAATCAACCAAATCCTTTCCTGTAAAAGGGCATGCATTTAATTTACATCATGGAGATGTTGTTATTGCAGCTATCACTAGCTGTACAAATACATCTAACCCTAGTGTTCTCATGGCAGCCGGTCTTGTCGCTAAAAAGGCGCTTGAAAAAGGCTTGCAACGTAAACCATGGGTAAAATCATCTCTTGCTCCTGGCTCGAAAGTAGTCACCGATTATTTAAAACATGCAGGGCTACAAACTCACCTTGATCAACTGGGCTTTAATTTAGTTGGGTATGGCTGTACCACCTGTATTGGTAACTCAGGGCCTCTGCCTGATGCTATTGCAGATAGCATTACTGATAATGATTTGGTGGTGTGTTCTGTTTTATCCGGGAATCGTAATTTTGAAGGACGTGTGCATCCTCAAGTACGTGCAAACTGGTTGGCATCCCCTCCTCTTGTCGTGGCTTATGCACTGTGCGGTACAACAAATATTGATTTAAATCATGACCCAATTGGTCAAGATGCCCAGGGTAATGACGTGTATCTAAAAGATATCTGGCCCAGCAACATTGAAGTTGCAGCAGAAGTTGCCAAAGTATCGGGTGAAATGTTCCGCAAAGAATATGCTGATGTATTTTTAGGTGATGCTGAATGGCAAGCCATTAAAACAGGCAGTGGCACAACATACGATTGGGATGAACACTCAACCTATATCCAACATCCACCCTTTTTCCAAAACATGAATGCCGAACCGTTACCGATTAAACCCATTAAACAAGCATATGTCTTAGCGTTATTAGGCGACTCCATCACAACCGACCACATCTCTCCTGCCGGTTCAATCAAAGCCAGCTCACCTGCTGGTTTATATTTAGAATCCAAGGGTGTACCTGAACATGAATTTAACTCATACGGTTCACGTCGTGGTAACCACCATGTCATGATGCGTGGTACATTTGCCAATATTCGTATTCGCAATGAAATGACGCCAGAGGTTACAGGCGGATTTACACGCTTTATACCCACCGGTGAAACCATGCCGATTTATGATGCGTCCATGCTTTATCAAGCAGACCATCAAGAATTGGTGATTATTGCGGGTAAAGAGTATGGTACAGGCTCCTCTCGTGACTGGGCTGCAAAAGGAACGAACTTACTCGGAGTTAAAGCGGTCATTACCGAAAGCTTTGAGCGCATTCATCGTTCTAACTTAATTGGTATGGGTGTATTACCTTTGCAATTTAATGAAGGCGTCACCAGAAAAACATTAGGTTTAGACGGTAGTGAACGCATTAGTATTGCAGTGGATGATGCCTTAAAACCAGGTGCTCAGTTATCAGTAACCATCACAAGGACTGATGGGCAGGAACAAACGATTGATGTATTATGTCGTATTGATACTGCAAATGAAATTGAATATTATCGTCACGGCGGTATCTTGCAGTATGTGTTACGTAATTTAAAATAAATAGAGCACCTATCCCTACGTCTCGCGCGTATAAGCGCGGGACTCAGAATTACAGTCTGGGATCTGTTCTTATGAATCACTACATCCCGCGGACAAACCGCGAGATGTAGTACGCTGAATTGTAAACAGTCCCTAGTGTACACATGCTCATCTATAAATAAATTTATTATTAAGGGTTTTCAGTGCGTCCTACTAAAAAAGTCTTAAGTGTTTTTTCACTTGTTATGATCAACGTAATTGCTGTAGACAGTCTACGCACTCTACCTCTTACAGCAAAATTAGGTCTACCATTGGTTTCTTATTATTTAATTGCAGCATTTGCTTTTTTTATTCCTGTAGCCTTGGTTGCAGCTGAACTAGCAACGGCCTATCCAAATACAGGGGGAATTTATATTTGGGTACGCGAAGCATTTGGACGACGAGCTGCATTCATCACCATTTGGCTACAATGGATTTATAACGTCGTTTGGTATCCCACCATTCTTGCTTTTATTGCTGCAACGCTTGCGTATCTGTTTGCTCCTGAATTAGCAAACAACCGGTATTATTTATGGGGTACGGCAATTGGGTTATTTTGGCTCTTTACCTTACTCAATTGTTTTGGCATGCGCGTTTCTAGTATCATTAGTATCTTAGGAGCAACCCTAGGCACCATACTGCCCATGGCAGGAATTACTATTTTGGGTCTATTTTGGCTATTTCAAGGACGCCCCATTCAAATTAGCCACGCGACCACTTGGTTGCCCGACTTTAGCTCTTTAGGTAATTTATCGTTGTTCTCAGCCGTGCTATTTGGTTTATTGGGTATGGAAATGTCAGCCATTCATGCCGAAGACGTTAAAAACCCACAAAAAGATTACCCACGCGCACTAGCTTATTCGACCATGATTATTTTTTCAACGCTGGTGTTAGGCT
>CAZNVR010000016.1:0-16469 GCA_964576655.1 uncultured Legionella sp.
AATCTGCCTACCGTCGTTATCATTATGTCGTTCACTATAAAACACTAACCGCTCTGACGTTGGGTATTAATGACAATAATGTTCTAATAAATCAATTATTACATACATTTGTTTGATTATTTTTTATCCATAAGTTATCATTTGGTTATAAATTAAGCAGGACTTTGTTGGATGAGAACAGTTGATAATCGTGGCCAAGGAAATTGCATGTATTATGCATATGCAGTTTCATTAATGTATTGGCTACGTCAACAAGACATTCATGTTAGAAATGAGGTTTTTGATAAATTAAAACCTCAAAATCCAATGTTACTTTGCAACATATGGTCTGAACATCAAGGCATGTTAAATGAATTTAATTCGCATGAGTTAAATGTGATTCAACATCAATTGGGTCCTGCGTGTAGAGCATTAACAGCAGAGCAGGTTAGACAAGAATTTTTGAGTCATGCAAAATCTACCTCCACAGTTGCAAATTGTGTTTATGGGGTAAAAAAAGTATTTAAACAAAAAATACGTCAATATTTTCCCGGATTTGATGATCTTATTGAACTGAATGTTACAGAAGAACATTTTCAACACGCTGAAATTTATAAAGTCCCAGGATTATCTTTAGCGATTGAAGCATTTGTCACACGCAGCATGGAAGATATTAGCAATAGTGTTAAAAAGACATCTGATATACACTTATCAAAAAATGATATGTGTACTTTTCTTCAAGAACAAACCATTGAATTTTTAAGTGCGCAAGATTATAAATGGTTAAATGCGTATGTTCAGCATGTAAAAACAGATAAAAAATGGGGTACAGAAGAGCTTTTATATACGCTTCATAGGGCTATAACAGGTGAGAATGAACGCGATATATCTATTGAAATATTGCAAAATGGCATAATCCATCCATGGCAGCATCCTGAAAAAACGGATATTGTATTAGATAACAGAGCCAATGTGCATTGGGTGTCAAGCATACCCTCAGGACTTTTGGTATCTCAAGACAAAATAAAGGCGATTTATAATTTCAAACAATTGCTTGAAGTCATTGATATCCAATTAAAGCAAAAACAATTTGAGCATGATTTACAACCTCATATAGCGTGCTTAAATGATATTTTAAAATACTATTCAAATGATAAAGTTCATCATTTTGTTAGTAATTTTGAAACTCAATTTAATCCACTATTTGAAGAAATAATGTGTCGTCAAAAAAATACAACAGGTGGGAGAGTGAATGACGCTTTCATGGCAACCTGGCGTATTATTAAATTAGCTTTTGTAAGATTGCTTTCAATGATTACGTTAGGAAAAGTTGATTTAGAAGACGCAATAGATGATTCGTTTGATAGATTAAATAGTAATGTGATAACAGCGCGTGAGAAGTTGGGTTTTTTTAAATCAACTACTCTCAAAAAGAGCAGTTGGGCCGAGGCCCAACAATTTACAGGTAGTGATCATGTAATTAATAATCAGCATGTCCTGGCGTTCGGGGGAATGGAATAACATCACGCACGTTATTTACGCCTGTAACATAACTTACAAAACGCTCAAGTCCTAAACCAAAGCCTGCATGCGGTACTGTGCCATAACGGCGTAAATCACGATACCATTGATAGTTTTCTGGATTTAATCCGCATGCCTCCATACGCGTATCTAAAATATCCAAGCGTTCTTCGCGTTGGCTACCTCCAATGATTTCACCAATACCCGGCGCTAAGACATCCATTGCGGCAACAGTACGTCCATCGTCATTGACTCGCATATAGAAGCTTTTAATTTCAATAGGGTAATCAGTAATGATCACAGGTTTTTTAACGAGCTCTTCGGCAAGATAACGCTCGTGTTCAGATTGTAAATCAAGCCCCCAGTTCACTGGATAATCAAAGTCACGTTTTGCATGTTTAAGTGCTGTAATGGCATCGGTATAGGTCATGATTTCAAAATTAGAATCAGCCATATGTTGGATACGCGATAGACAGTTTTTATCGATAAACTCATTAAAAAACTCCATGTCATCAGCGCGCTCATTCAAGACGGTTTTACATAAGTAGCGTAATAATTCTTGACTGAGATCACATACATCACTGAGCGATGCAAATGCTAACTCTGGTTCAACCATCCAAAATTCGGCTAAATGACGGCTGGTATTTGAGTTTTCAGCACGAAAGGTTGGACCAAAGGTGTACACTTTTGATAATGCCAGGCAATAGGCTTCCGCATTCAATTGCCCTGAAACGGTTAAAAAGGTTTCTCTACCAAAAAAATCTTTTGAGAAATCAACTTGACCTGTAGTGTTTTTAGGTGGATTTAGTGCGTCTAACGTGCTGAGACGGAACATTTCGCCAGCACCTTCACAATCGCTGGCAGTAATAATGGGGGTATGCACCCAAATATAACCTTTTTCGTTTAGAAAGCGATGCACACCTTGAGAGATGGCATTTCTAACACGCGCTACAGCACCAATGGTGTTTGTACGGGGACGTAAATGAGCTACATCACGTAAATATTCTAATGTATGTCGTTTGGCCTGGATGGGGTACGTATCTGGATTTTCAACCCATCCAAGCACATGAATACTATCCGCTTGAATTTCAACACGTTGTCCTTGACCTTGTGAGCAAACACGCTTACCTGTTGCAGTTAATGAGCAGCCAGCTGTTAGTTTTAATATATCTGTTTGGTAGTTTGATAAATCTTTTGACGCTACAATTTGAATCGGAGCATGGCATGACCCATCGTGTAGGCTGATGAATGATATACCCGCTTTTGAATCACGACGCGTTTTTACCCAGCCACGAACGGTTACAAGTTCATCTTGCTTTATTTCACTATCCAGACATTCTTTTACGGTGTAGATCACAGGCATCTCTAGTTGATAAAAATAAAACAGAATCATACACCATATTTGCAATTTAGCTCAATTAGGTATTTAATTTAATAAAGAACATATAGGGAGTTCGACATGTTGGATACGCGTTTAGTCGGGTTTATTTTGTCGCAATTTTTTGGTTTGTATCTATCAATTGTTGCCATCATTATGCTTTACAGAGTTCGTGAGTTTCGCCAGGTTGTTCAAGGAATGAAGCCTCAAAGCGGTACAATCCTCTTAGGTGGACTATTAGGTTTGATGTTGGGTTTGTTTTTTGTAGGTATCCATAATGTTTGGGTCTTTGGTCCGACTGTTATTATAACCGCTATTGGTTGGCTCATTACCGTTATATCTGTTTTGTTTTTATCTTCTCCTGAGCGAATGGTTTTGTGGATGGGTAAGTTATTTGCAGGATCAAGTTATTATGTTTTTGTTTCAATGATGTTGGGATTTGGGTTAATGCTCTTGGTTCGTGGTATTTATTTATATGCAACACATCAACACAATTTCTTCTTTCTTTAATTAAAATAGGTTGGGCGAATGCCTAACCTATGGAATAAATTCAGGTATTTTTAAACAGTACTCATTTATTTCATTAATTAGGGGATAGTTTTCCATGGAAAAACCAAAACGATTTGCATTGTAAACTTGAGGAATAAGGCATACATCCGCTAATGTGGCATCATGCCCATAACAGACAGGTTTTTTTCTGGGTAATTTTTGTAGCGATTGTTCTACCGAATCAAATCCTTTTTTTAACCAATGGTGATACCACGTTAACACCTGATTTTCTGTGGCTGCAAATTGCTGTTTTAATTGTTGTAATACACGTAAATTATTTAAAGGATGCATGTCACAGGCAATCGTCATAGCTATACTTCGTACTTGAGATCGTCCTAGAGGTGTATTAGGCAATAGTGGGGGCGTTGGATTGATTTCATCTAAATATTCAATAATAGCTAGTGATTGGGTGAGTATATGTCCATTCTCATTTAATGCAGGTACGAGTCCTTGGGGATTTATCTCAAGATAAGTTGCGTGATGTTGCTCTCCTGCGTTATTAATTAAATGAATAGGGATTGTTTCATAATTAATTTGTTTTAATTTTAAAGCAATGCGGACCCGATAACTGGCAGTAGAGCGATAGTAATCATATAGTTTCATGGCGATCCTGGTTGTTATGAGGTAATACCTCTTGAGCAATCGCTCCAAAAATACTTCTACCTTGCTTATCCAGCATTTCAATGCGAACGTTGTCTCCAAATTGCATAAAGGGCGTGGATGCATGGCCATTATTTATGATTTCTAACATGCGTTTTTCTGCAATACATGAAGAACCTAAGCTTCGGTCAAGATTAGATACTGTCCCTGAACCAATAATGGTTCCTGCACTTAGTGTACGTGTTTTAGCCGCATGTGAAATCAGTTCGGGAAATGAAAATGTCATGTCAATCCCCGCATTGGGTTGACCAAATAATTGATTATTTAAATAGCTATATAGCGGTAGATGAAGACGCATACCATCCCAATGGCCGTCTAGCTCATCGGGTGTGACGGCTACAGGAGAAAAACTACTCGCAGGTTTTGATTGAAAAAAACCAAACCCCTTAGCCAATTCATCAGGAATTAAATTGCGTAATGAAACGTCATTGACTAACATGATTAAGCGAACATGTTTTTGAGCTTGTTTTGTTGACGTGCCCATGGGAACATCATCGGTAATGATTGCAACTTCGGCTTCAAAATCAATGCCAAAAGCCGTATCTGTAACGAGAATGGGGTCTTGCGGGCCAATAAATGCATCGGATCCTCCTTGATACATTAATGGATCGGTCCAAAAATTAGCAGGTAACTCAGCTCCTCTTGCTTTTCTAACTAATTCAACATGATTTACATAAGCACTTCCATCAGCCCATTGGTAGGCGCGGGGTAAGGGAGACGCCATGTGAGCCGGATTAAATATAAAGGCCTCATCAAGTTGTTGAGCGCATAGTTTGACGTAAACCTCGTGCAACAAGACGGATACACGCTCCCAATTATCCAGGGCGTATTGTAAGGTATGTGCTATGTCTGGCACTAAGACTGCATGAGTTAATGTTTTATTGACCACGCATAATTGACCATCGCGTTTGGATTTAAGGCTTGATAATTTCATAAAGAATCATCCTTTAATGTGCCTCGTTGAATTTGATCGCGCTCAATGGCTTCGAATAAGGCTTGAAAATTACCCTCACCAAACCCTTGATTACCTAAACGTTGAATAATTTCAAAAAATACTGGCCCAAATACATTCTCTGTGAATATTTGTAACAATAATCCTAAGGATGCATCTTTTTCGCCATCAATGAGAATTTGCTCCTCATGCAGTTTATCCAGAGGTTCTTGATGCCAAGGGATGCGAGTATCGATCATGTCATAATACGTATCAGGTACATTAAGAAAGTGTACGCCCTGTTTTTTTAGGGTGTGTACGGTGTTGTAAATGTTTGTTGTACTTAGTGCAATATGTTGAATTCCTTCACCTTGATAAGCATGAAGAAATTCTTCAATCTGAGATTGAGAGTCTTTTGATTCGTTTAATGGGATTTTAATTTTTCCGCAGGGGCTTGCAAGTGCGCGACTAATCAAGCCCGTTAATTTACCTACGATATTAAAAAAACGAATTTCTTGAAAATTAAAAATAGATTCATAAAAATGGGCCCATTTATCCATGTGACCACGATAGACATTATGAGTAAGGTGATCGATATCAACAAGCAATGCAGGCTGCGTTATTGTTTGGATTGATGGCGGCATGTGATTTGCAAAAGGCTTGTGCATGGCATCTACAAAGTAGATAACACTACCACCAATCGCTTCAATTCCGAGTAGTCCATGATGAGCGTGTTCACTATCTTGAAAAGCTGTAGCTCCGTTTAAAATAGCATAATCAAAAGCAACTTGAGCGTTTGCTACATTAAACCCCATTGCGCATGCGCCAGGTCCGTGTGTTTTAGCATGTGTTGCGGCCTGAGTATTTGGAGCTGCATTGATGATAAATTGAATATTGCCTTGCTGATAGCGGCTAATATCTTGATGGGCATGTGTTGCTGTGTGTTGAAAGCCCATTTGAATAAACTGTTGGTGTAACTGATGTTTGTCTGGGCCTGAAAACTCAAGAAATGCAAAGCCATTCAAGCCACAGGGATTGTCTTGTTTATTGTTCACGATTACGCTCCTTGTAAAAAAGTGATCTACATGCCTTCTTTTAATCGTATCAGAAATAGTCCATCTGCAATGGGTAATAAACTTACATCAACCCTGGTATCATGTTTAATATGTTCATTGAGTTTACGGATTTCTCGTGTTTGTGCACCGGTATTTGTTTCATCAATGACATCACCTTCCCATAGAACATTGTCTATGGCAATAAGTCCTTTGTGAGAAATCAGTTGCAATGCTTGCTCATAGTAATCGACATAACGCGTTTTGTCCGCGTCGATGAAAATAAAATCAAACGTATGTGCTAAACCATCATCGATGAGCTGATTAAGGGTGTCATATGCACGCCCAAGTCGTAAGTCAATTTTTCTATCTTGGCCTGCTTTTTTCCAGTAGGGATGCGCTTTACTTGTCCACTCTTTGTTGATATCACAGGTGATGAGCTGTCCATCTTCAGGCAGGGCTAAAGCCATTGCCAGGGCGCTATATCCTGTAAATGTACCAAGTTCTAGAACTTTTTTAGCACCAATAAGCTTGATTAACAATTGTAAAAATTGGCCTTGCTCGGGCGCAACTTGCATGACAGCAAGTTGCATGGTTGAGGTTTCAAGACGTAGTTCCTGTAAAATAGGATGCTCACGCAATGAAACATCGAGTACATAATCATACAGCGCAGGAGTTAAATTTAAATGTTTCATATTAAGCCAATTTCTCTTGAGCCATTAAATCAGCAATCTCGCTTGTTGAGGTGTTTTCTTTTTCTGCACGCGTAAATACATCAATGAGTGTTGTACGAACCAAGTCAATCTGTTCATTAACGCGAGCTTCAGGTGTATTTAAATATTTTCCTGCGGCAAAAATGACACCACCTGCATTTATGACGTAATCAGGTGCATATAAAATCCCTTGATCATGAAGTCGTTGGCCATGATAGGTATGTGCTAATTGATTGTTAGCCCCACCAGCAATAATCGAGGTTTGTAGTTGTGTAATGGATAGGTCATTAATAATTGCGCCTAATGCACAAGGTGCAAAAACATCGCAAGGTACTTTATGGATATCATCCGTTGATACAGCAGTTGCTCCAAACTCAATAACTGCTTGTTTAACTAACTCTTGATTAATGTCAGCAACGGTTAAACGTACGCCGAGATCATGTAAATGACGCGCAAGAGCAAAGCCAACATGGCCTAGTCCTTGAATGGCTATATGTAATCCGTTTAACTTGTCGCGACCCATTTTAAATAATACGGCAGCTTGAATTCCGCGAAACACACCTCTGGCTGTAGAGGGGGAGGGATCACCATTATGACTGGTTAAACTAGCAACAAAAGGCGTATGCTCTGCAATGATGTCCATGTCGCTTAATTGTGTTCCACTATCCAGGGCTGTGATATAGCGGCCTCCTAAATCATTAACGAACTCTCCAAATCGATGCATATATGCCTGTCTATCAAAGGATGTTTTGGGTTTAATAATGACAGATTTACCTCCACCTAGAGGTAGGTTGGCCAAAGCAGATTTATAACTCATACCGCGAGCAAGGCGCATTGCATCATCAATTGCGTGTTGGGTATCAGGATATTCGATAAAACGGCAACCACCTAACGATGGGCCTAGTTTGGTATTATGAATGGCAATGATGGCTTTCATGCCTGATGCTTCATCTACTTTGAAATGTAGCTCACCAAAGCCGTGTTTTAATGCGTAATCAAGAAAGTCATCTGTAGAGGAATGTGTTTGGTTTTCAATAGGCATAATTGAGATAACTCCATGGTTTATGTTATAGATGCAGCTTAGCGTGCTTTTTAATCCAATAACGATAATTATAAATAGCCACCACGCTGCCCAATGCAGCTCCTGCAAGAATATCACTAACAAAGTGATAATACATACTTATTTGCCCAATGATGACTAGAGCGGCTAATAATACCCAAAGCTTGCGCCATTTTGGAAATAAAAACCACATACTGATAGAAAAAGAAAAAATAAACGTTGCATGTCCTGAGGGAAAGGATTCAAACGCGCGGCCAGTTGTAAACCAATGAAAGCCATATGCATTATCATTGATAAATGATGGATTATTGCAAACATACGTGGCAGCCCAATAACGACCAAAGACAACTTTTAAACTACTTTTGAAAAAAGTGGCAATCACTGTAGCATTGCACATTACAAGAAGTTTTAAATCGGTTTGATTTAAGGTTGCTCGATCGAGTTTGATTGCAAAATAGATGTAGAATAAAAACACAAATAAGCCAATCAGGGTTGGAATCTGATGCGCGAGTATTCTCAACATGAAAATCTGTTGACTGTCATGTTGGACGAGAAAATTAACAACGGGTCTATCTATATAACGATAACAAAACGCACATAAAATGGTTGTTAGCAATAAAAAAAGTATTGTTATTCGTGTTGTCTTCATTAAATCCTATCCGTTGGTTACGGGGGCATGGTTAACATGACCTAATATTGTGTTTGACAATAAACGACTTATTTCTGGTGCAAGACCAGGAAATGTTATATTAAACTGCTGTACTGCCTCATTAGGATCTGTTTTATTGGCTAGAATAATACGCGCGATAGCGGCTAAAAAGCAGGTATTATCAATGCTGTCAGCATATTGCAAAGCAACGACGCTTTCATCCATTTGATTGTTTAACGCATGAACCAATGCCATGCCTCCTAGTCCATCCGCGGCATTAGGTTCAATTTTAACGGCTTGTTGATAAGCGCCTTTAGCCAAATCTATCTTGTTTTGTAGTAAATAACATAAACCTAAACAAATCCAGCAATCATAAAAATCTGGATAATAAGTTGTTGCTTTTAATAAAGCTTCTGTGGCCGCATGAATATTCATTTGTTGTAATTGTGTCGTGCCTAAAATAAACCATAATCGACACTCTTCTGGATTAACAGATAATAAATAATTAATGTCATCTACATTTGCTTTGTGAAGCAGTGCTTTTAGTAACGTTTGGACTAATAATCCATTATAGTTTTGAGCGTTAAGTGATAAGGCTTTTTCTGAAAAAGTATGGGCATTCGCGGCATCTTCATGCTCAAAATACAAAAAGGATAGCACGCCATGTAACTCATCATTGAGTGAGTGGGTGCTAAGAAAAGATTCCAGTAAGCTAATTGCATGAGGGATAAGTTGTTGATGATGTAAGATTTGTGCTTTTAATAAGCCAATACTTAATTGTAAATTTAAATTATTCGCATCTTGCTCAAGATAGACCAAATGACGTTGTAATTGTTCTTGTAATTGTTCAATGCTCATTGTTAATCCTTAATGAAAACTGGTGACCAAGGCTTGGGTAACTAAATTAAATCCATCGATTAAAACAAATAATAATATTTTTATCGGTAATGATAGCGTCATAGGTGGCATCATCATCATGCCCATTGTCATTAATAAGCCTGAAACAATTAAGTCAACCAATAAAAAAGGTAAAAAAATCATAAAGCCTATTTGAAAAGCCGTTTGTAATTCGCTGAGTAAAAACGCTGGGACTAACTGATAAAACTTGATGTCACGAGCGTCTGAGGGTACCGCTTCTTTTGCTAATTGCCAAATTAATTGTAAATCTTTTTCGTGAGTTTGTTTTAGCATAAACTCACGTAAAGGTTGAATGGCTTTTTGCAGTGCGACGTCTTCATTTATTTGCTTAGCTTGATAGGGCTCATAAGCATCCATTTGAATTTTTTTAACAACAGGCATCATGGTAAAAAGCGTTAAAAATAAAGCAAGGCTGATGATAACCGTGTTAGGGGGTGTTTGCTGTAATCCCAGTGCTGTGCGAAGCATGGAGAGTACAATAACAATTCGTGTGAAAGAAGATAGCATAATGAGTATGCCAGGAGCCAGACTTAAAACGGTAAGTAAGGCAAAGGCTTGCAGGGCTGGAGAGATGGAGGCTTGATCAAAGCGAATGCCTTCAAATAGGACATCATGCGTGGATGCAAATCCTAGAGAAGGTAGTAAAAATAACCCTAATGTTAAACACTTACCCCATGTCATGATTCACCTCAAGTGTTAAGGGATGAAGAAGGAGAGCATTTTGATTATCGGCTAATAAAAAGCGTTGTTGCTGATATTCAATGATATAAATGACATGTTTACTGCTAAGGTGTTTTTTTTCTATTAATTGGCAATGGTTAATCAGTGGTGTACGCGTTTGATACTTTTTGGCCAGTATAAGCAGTGTAATCATTAAAACGAGTAAAATCACGCCATAACTCAACCAATGATAATGAGACAGTATCAGTTCAGGTTTAAATATCGTGTTCATCTGGCGATCTCTGTGATTTGGATGGCAAAACTGTCCTCACAACTCATCAATTCTCCCCGGGCAATCACTTGATTGTTTAATACAATATCTACAGGCTCATGTGTTTTTTGGCTTAATGATAAACAAGCACCTTGTTTAAGCTGGTGTAATTCATTAATGGATAAGGTTAGTGTGCCTAAACGAACTAAACATTCAACTTCAATCTCACCTACTAAATTTAGGTAATTGTCCGTGATAGGCTGTCCGTTGATCGTAGGTTGTTGTTCTAAAAGGGCGATTTTTTTTGCAGTAACACTCATAATTTTCTCACTATTTGAACGGATTTATAACTATTTTTCGCCCCTAGCTCTACACTACAGACGAGTTTTTTTTGATGGGTTAACGGTATAGGCTCAGTTATTAAATGCTCCGTTTTAATGACATCGCCGATAGTTAAAGCAACGATATCCGCTAATTTCAGTGCAATAGGGATGTTTGCTTGCAGGTCAACAGATTGATCTGCTAATGCATGATGTAGAGAAATTAAAGCGGTATTCGGTATAATTTGGGGTGGTAATGCATTGAGAACCCATTGTGGATGAAAATATAAATTCATGGAATGGTGTGCACAACGCAGTGTTAATACCAACGCGGGTGAGCCTGGGTAAAACCATTCATGGGATTTAGGTTTAAATGATGCATCAAATAACGTATTGAATAATGTTTTTGTGATGTTATTGAAGCACTTGGATTCATCACCCAAGAGGCTATATTTAATTGTAGTTAATTCAATGCAGTCTGTTTTTAAGACGTCACTTAAGTCAAATAAAGAATCGCTCATGGGGGATGTAGATATGCGGTTTAATGTGCTGATTAATGGCAATACGGCATACGTGTTGTTCCAATGGTGTAATTGACTATCTAGACGCTTTTGGAGCGCTGCTAATTCTAAATCATTAATTAATCGATAAGGTTTGAACATCATTTTTTATTCAACTCTTCAAGCAATTGTTTATCAATATCTAGAATTTGGGAGCAAGCTTGAAACATGCGCTGCAAGACCACAATGTTGCCAAACTCAATAGTAGAATCAACATTTGAGGATTCTATTTTTCTAGGTTGAATGCTACCTAGACCATGCCGATTGGCACATCCAATCGTTCTTCCTCGACTATTTTTTGCACGAAATAAGTTGTCATGTGCTTGAATAAGTGTGTGATCTAAATCATCAAAACGTGCCAGTGCGACAAAGATGCCTTCTTCAATTTGACCATTGTCGTAGTGATAGGAAATTTGTCCATTATCATCAAATGAAAACCCAATTTGTGTGCCTTCTGCATAGCCATCGTGTTGAATGATTTCAATGGAACTATGGGTGTGATCTGCTGTGTTTTTTTTATGTAATCGAACAGAATGATCTTTATCTTGCATGTACTCACCAAAATTGAGCGTGATAGGTTGAGTTCCATTAAGATTGAGTTTTATGCTGTTATAACCTGATTCAGGTGTGCCATCTTGATCAAAATTAAACTTCAGACTTTGCGGTGAAAAAGTCAGGGTTGCATCATTACAGGTAGCTGAAATTAAGGTCCATTCGAGATTATCACGGCTATTTTGAATAACAGGCAGGTTTGAGGCTTCAAATTCCAGTTTGATGGTATGGGCAATACCTTTTGCATCATACACATTGATAATATCAAATTTAATTGATTCGTATTTACTTTTAAATGGGTCTGGGTTTTCAGGTAAGTTTGGATCTTTTTCTTGTTCCACAATAACGAACTCACCCTTTAAATCAATCGATTGGGTGGCCTTTCCCTGGCTTTTTTTGGCACCAAATTGATAAATAGGTACTAACGCTCCTGTTTTATCATAGCCTTGAACTAATCCACCACTGTGTTTATCGATCAGTTGACCTGCTTGATTAAACCCAAATTCACCATCACGCGTATAGAGTAATTCATTGTTTTTAAGCCGAATAATGAAAAAACCATCGCCTATGATGGCTAAATCTGAAGCATTGTTGGTTTCCAAGTAATTTCCCGCACTATAATTTGTGCTATGCCCATCAACCGTTACACCAGAATGCCCTAAGGATGAATAAAATACATCGTTGCGTTTAAAGCCAGGGCTTTGCATATTAGCAATGTTATTCGATGTGTTTTGTAGTCCAAAACTTGCAGCCATCATTCCGCTTAAACTCGTATAATAGGTTGAGCTCAAGATAGCACCTCCGTGATATCGGTTAATTGTTTCGTGATTTGTTCTCCTTTAACATCAATCACAAGACGTGGTGGTTGGGTTTGAGAAAATAAAATACGTTTGACGGTGCCTAAATCCCCAGTATTCATTTTTACGTTTTTGCCTAACATCAATAAACTGCGATTAGCTATGTTGGTATTCACCAGTACATTTAGCCACTCATTGGTCGTTCGAGATTCTTGTAACGAAGAAAATTGTGCCATTTGTGCCATAAACTCACGATTATCAACCGGCTTTAGAGGATCTTGATAGGTGAGTTCTTGCATGAATAATTTCATGTAATCGGCTTGATTAACACCCGAGTCTTGAGTTGGTGTAATGGCGTCGGTCATGGCGCTTCTCCATTAATAAGCAGTTTTTTAAGGGTGTAGCCTTTTTGGTTTAGCCAGTGCTTGAGCATCGCTTGAAGCTTTGTTAGGTTTTGTTTAGATAAATCATGGGTATTGAATGCTAATTCAACGCGATGCTCATCCATATACATTTGATGCTTTTTATACATGGGCACCAATATTGATTTAACCGATTGATTGAATAACTGATTGATTTTTCGACTGCTATCTTGAGTATTTTTAAAGATTATATATTCACCCGCTTGTAAACCATTTTCTTTAAGAACACTTAGACCCGGCTCCCATTCAATCATCGATAGGGGGTGTGATCTGTTGTTTGTTTTTTCAATATGAATATCAATAGCTAGCGTGATGAGCTGCTTTTGAGAGTGAGTTGGTGTAGTGGATTGTATTGTCTGGCTAATGTTTTGTTGATTTAAACTCAGTTGTTCAGAATCTGTTAAATGTTTATTAAAGTGAATGTCTGATTGCTGTAAATTAAGCTGTTGTTGCCAATAGTTATCATCTGCAGTCGATGTTTTCTTTAACAAAGGGGAATGCATTAATGACGTAGTATGTTGATTAATTTTCATTAAGCCCCCGCTGTTGTAATGCCCACTCATCACGATTGTTTTGTTCTTTTTGGAGTAAAAGGCGTTTTTTTTGGTGCTGTTTAGTGAGCTGATGTTTTTCCAAACGCTTTTGTTGGTATTTTAAATGAATGTGTTGATTGATTAAGCTTGTTTGCTCAGATAACAATGAATCTTTTTGAACATGTAACTGGTCTAATAATATCTGTTGGTGATTTAGGAAATGACTCCGTGCTATTTCTTGTTCAGGCAATATAAACTTAGGTATTGCACTTGCTGTGCGAATATGTTGAGTGTTCTCCTTGATGTTATGGTTTAAATGCTCAAGTTTTTTCCTAAGAGTAGTTTGTTGATTGGTTAAATCATGGAGCTTCCATTTAAGGCAAGTAAATAATGCGTTGATGATGTGGCTCATTGCAAAATCTCCTTAAACCGATGAAATATCGTGGATGTGGGGAGTGATTCACTTACGCTTTGTGTCAGTACACTATGAATGGCATCGATTCGCATGACAGCAAAATCAAGATCCTGATTATTACCAGGTTGATAAGCGCCTAGTTCGATTAAATCCTGGTTTTGTTTGTATATATTTAAAAGAGCAATAACGTGTTTTATGGTCTGTTGTTCTTCCGTTGTGGTTAATTGCAGGGTTAATCGAGACAAGCTTTGTAACACATCAATGGCAGGATAATGTCCTTTATGTGCTAATTCGCGAGTTAAAACAATGTGGCCATCGAGTAATGAGCGCATGGTATCGGCAATGGGTTCATTAAAATCATCATTTTCTACCAGGACAGTAAATAGTGCGGTAATACTGCCTTTGTCTTTAAAATTACCCGATCGTTCCACAATGGCAGGCAGGCTTGAAAAAACACTTGGTGTATATCCTCTAGCGGTAGGCGGTTCACCCTGTGTTAAGCCTATTTCACGCTGCGCCATCGCAAAACGTGTGATTGAATCCATAAATAGCATGACATGATGATTTTTTTGACAAAAATATTCAGCAATTGCTGTGGCAGTAAACACCGCTTGTTTTCGTAGCAAGGCAAAATCATCACTACAAGCAACCACAATAACAGACTTCGCACGGGTTGTTGCATCCATATGATTTAGAATAAAATCATTGACTTCACGCCCTCGCTCACCGATTAATGCAATCACATTTATATCACTGTTCATGTGTTTGGCGATGCGCCCTAATAATACCGATTTTCCGACACCACTACCTGCGAATAATCCAACGCGCTGTCCTTTACCTAACGGTAATAAGCTATCAATGGCATGAACACCGGTATGTAATCGTTCTGTGATAGCGTCGCGTTGCAGGGGATTAATTTTTTGAGCATGCATGGGCATGTGTTCTATAGATTTAATCGGCCCACCATCATCAATAGGTTGACCCATGGCATCGATCACACGACCTAGTAAAGCTGGCCCCACTGGTATTTGCAAACCGTGTCCTAATGCTCGAACCGTGAATCCCATGCGGATGTTGGTTTGAGACAACGGCATTAAATAAACAAGCCCCTGTTCAAATCCAATGACCTCAGCTTGGGTGACAACATGATTATTTGTATCCAATACATCGCATAACTCACCTACAAAGGCTTGGGGTGGGCCTTGTGAGACTAATTTACACCCCATGCATTGCTCTATTTTACCTATTCGTTCTATCGGTTGTAGTGTATTTATCCAGGTCGTCATGCGCTACCTCGTAGCTGCAATAATACCTGTTTTAAATTATCAATTTGTCGTTCAATGCTTGCATCAAACAGACCCTGTTTACTGGTGATGATACAACCACCAAGCTTTAGTTTCTCATCGATTTTAAAGCGAATATGTTTGCATTCAGCCAGATCAAGTTTGACCTCGCCTTGCTGAATTAAATTCATGTCATAAGCACTTAATGATATTTCTAGATCTTGTTTTTCATTAATCTGATGAAGGACTTGTGAAATTTTTTGCTTGATTGCATCTTTTGATTGTTGTTGGTCGATGAATAGTTGACTCATCATTAATAAAACGATATCTGCAATCTCATCTGACATCGCTTGACGATAAGTGGCAATCGCGTTAGGAATCGTTTGTAATAAGCGGTTTAATGCATTGGACCTTTCAATAAAATCAGCACGTTTTTCTTCACAATCACAAGTAGGCATGTTTGGTTCGATGGGGGTGTCTGCGGGTAATGCAATGTCATCATCTTGAGGTCTCAGGTTTGCAGTACCCAGATATGTGATGTCTTGACTTAGAGTCATGTGTTTAAATATTTTTGCCACAACTAATCCAATAATGCTTCAAATGATATAGAGGCTTCCCATTCATTAAAAACTGCTTGTTTAACGCTAAATTTAATGTCCGGGACTTGTTGTTCAATAGAGGATTGAATGCTTCCTTGTGTATCGTATTGCTCAAGAAATAAAGGAACCCATGAGTATGCCCCCATATCGATGACAATCGCTATGTAGAGCGGAGATTTTAGAGCTAATTCGTCGCATAATATGGGTAAGCATGCTTTAGGCGTATCTTTGGGTAATTTTACATCCATTGGTTTTAACGGTTTAAACTTTTGAGCATCATTTAATAGTGTTGGACCTTGATGCTTTTTAAAGGTGAGGCGCTCTTGTACGGATAGCTGTTGTAAAATCCAATGTTGATCCAGGCATGAAAGACGAGCTAAGTCTAATATAATGTGTTTAAGTGATTTACTCATGCTCAATCAACCATTGACTTAATTCAGCTAGCAGGCGTCTACGTTTAGTTCGACGAAACAGAACATGCCCAATCCATGCAATAGATCCCAGGATAATGACCCCAGCTAAGTAATATTGTTGATAAGACGGCGAGGTGATTATAGGTTGCTGTACAACGTCTTGTATGATGTTCTGTTTTTTTATTAGGGCTTCAACACTAATCGTATCACCACGCAAGGCATTAAAACCTACAA
>CAZNVR010000017.1:0-4657 GCA_964576655.1 uncultured Legionella sp.
TAATTAATGAACATAGTGATGAATGATGTTAACTACTCGGATTCAGGCGTGGTGTTTGTTCCGACTGGAATACGCGTGGTGCCAAGACACGACGAGGTAGTCTTTATCAGTTCCTTGCCGTCGGTGAAAAGGCCTACTGTCAGTTACATGGTTGCGGTGCTTCTAAAGGTAGCGTTTAGAAAAGTGGTTCGGCAAGAGGTTAAAGACTCGAACACTGACATAGCAAGGTGTCCCATCAGTACCACGTAAAATCATTATTTTTACAACAAAATTGAGGTAATTGTAAAAAATGTGGTATAATTATAATTATAATTATGAAAACTATATCAGAAACAAATCCTTATCTACAAGATAAGGAGCAAGCTAAGTTCTTTAATGCTCGCTCTACTAGAACTTCTTGTGGGGTAGAGGGTCTTATTCATCATGATGTACCTCCTTTAGAAATTAATCGTTCTAAATCTAAAGCGGCGTTTAATAAAATAAAACAAAGACTTAATCGTTCTTAAGAAACTTTTAATATTTCCATGAAAAAGGTAGCTCATCCTCAATAAGGTGGCGCTATCAAGGCTTCATTTAATTCTGATGAGCTTTGTGATTCAGTACTAATGTTTTTCGATACAAAAAACATCGATGTAGACAGGGTTGTGTAACGATCGTTTTTTGATTCATTCTTTAACCAATTTAATGCCAGCTCATTGTTGTCTCTTTTGGCATAAGACATTGCTTTGATTAATCCTTCCTTGGTTATCTTATGGCGTAGTTGTTCGTTATGATCTAATAGTGCTTGGCCTTGTATAGTGCTTGCGGACAATAATAGAGGGGATATCGATTTATCGTGTAATGTATATTCCGTATTAAATCCTTGTTCACTTATTTTGTTGCATAAATCCAAATCAGATTGAAGTAGAGCAATTAACCTTTCATTATAAAACATGTGACATAGCACAGATAGTTTGCCTTTATCCGAATGAAATGATGTATCCAATCCAGTTGTTGAGATTTTATTTTTTAATGTTTTACTGGTTGTCCCACATAAAAAAGCAATCCCTTCTTCTTTTGTAACCAATAAACCTAAAACAAAAATGCTATCCGTTGTCTTCACTGTATTTAAACTGTCACTTGTAATTTTTTCACATAATTGAGGCGTTGTTATGATGAATTTTAGGCCGAAAGGATAGGTTAATATCCGTGTTAAAGGTGAACGCGTTTTACCATCATCACACGGCATTATGCTGTTTAAGCCTTTTTCTGAGATGATAGCTTTTAAATGGTCTGTTTTTGAAAGTAAAATCATAGCAAATGGGTTATTAACCATTGCCATTAATCCTGATTGATGATGGGTTGGCGTGTACTTAATTATTGCATTCAATTGACTGGGTAATAGCTTTTGCCAACCAAGAGTTAATCCACTGTGTGCGGAAGATAGTGCTGGATTGAAATGTTCAAATAATAGAATACAGTTTTGTGTGAATTCATTTTCGCGATAAAAGGGTTCAATAATCTCAACAAGTGCTTGGTTTGGACTTCCAAGAATAAACACTTTGATTTGATCTGAGATTAAAATACTTAATAGGTGAGGATGTAAAGCACCCCACAATGCTTTATTCTGGCTCTCTAACTCTCTGAAGACAGCATCACTGTGTGGCATGTTGAGTTTTCTGGTGAACAATGCAATTCCAAAGTTGATGCGATTTTGTGTTAATCGATCAAGCCATTGAATATCCATCTTTTTGATGCTTTGATAATAGGATAGAGCTTCTTCATAATCTCCGTATAAGGCTTCAATAAGTCCCATATTAAATTTAGCCTTTAAGCCCAGACGATTGTTGTATTGTGATAATGTACGATAGGATGCTTTGGTGATGGTTAAATTTTCATTCAGCATGCCTTCTTGACCTAAGCGTTGCAATTGCTCTAATGCGTTGAGACAATTAGGGTCGATATTTAGTACATTGATACAATAACGATATGCGATGTCTAATTGACCGGCGTTAAGAAATAATGTGCTGATAATCATACGCTCAGAAAGGGGTAGTGTTGTGATAACTTGATCAAACTGTTCGCAAGCATTTTTATAGTCACCTAATTTAATATATATTTCACCACGTTTTCGTATCGTAGATACATCAGTGGGATGGATGATAAGCGCTTGATGATAACCTTCTAATGCGGCGGCATAATTAGAATGGGCGGCTTCTTCGTCTGCCTTTTTTAGGGTTCGATGCAATTTTTTTAGTTGAGTCTGGGTTAATGTTGTTTTATTGGTAGTTAACAATCGATGTTGTTCTGCGTTAAGCCAGGTTAATGCAGATTTAATATTTTTTTGTGATACGTAATTGATCGCGTTGATTAACCCTTCAAGAGATATTTTATCTCTTAAACCCGAGTTGGTTTCTAATAATACTGTGCCTTGAGGGCTTAAGGCCAACAAACCAAGAGGCGATGTTCCGTCATGATACGTCGCATTCAATCCCTGTTTGCTTATTTTATTACATAGCTCCGCATCATTCATTAATATTGTTAAGGTTTGGGGATAGGAGAATAGCCCAAATAAAGCAGTATATCCTTTCATAGATACTGCATCCAATCCCTCAGTTGTTATTTTATCGCGCAATTTTTTCTGGTTACAGAGTAAATAAATACCATAATCATTGTTAAATAAGGCAATCAAACCAGAGGTTCTTTCGGTAGGAGTGATTTGAATTAATTCATTTAGCTGTTCTGTTAGAATAAGGCTCCAATCAAATGCCGGATCACTTAGATAAGCCAAAAGAGATGGATTTAATTGTTCAAATAATGGAGTTAAATTTTGCGTGAATTCGTTATGACGTAAAAAAGGCCTAATTATCGGCATAAACTCCGCAAGTGGATTGCCAATCAAAAAGAGGGTTACTTTTGAGCCAGACTGTTGTGAATCTTTGGCAATTTGAATGCGAAGAGGAAAAATATCATCCCAATATTTGGGTGCTAACGTATCGTTTGATTTTAATTCTGATAAGACAATGCCAAACTGTGTTATTTTTTGCAATAATTGGTCCAATGTATGGAAGTGAATATTGGCTTTAGTTTGTTTAAAATACTGTAACGCTTTAATATAACTGCCGTATTTTGCTTCGATAATGCCTAACATATAAGTAGCAAAAGCACTTTCAGGGGTTGAGCAGGTCGCGAGTGCCTGATAGTTTAATTTGACATCATCCAATGTCAGTGGCTCAAGTATTGGGTTGGTTTGCCTTTCATTTTTTAACGCAAGCAGTGTTCTAATGCGCCCTGAGGAAGGAATAGGTTTAGGTCTATTATCCGTGTTATCTTGTCGCTCTAACGCTAGATGTACTTCTTGATTAAGCCAATGCCTTGCGAAGAGATGTAATTTTCTAATATTGATCGTATTGTTTCGGCTTTGATTCTTTTTTAAAAAATCCATTAATGTTGCTTGAGCATCCAAACTAAATGATTCCTCCAACATAAATGCATATAGTTCATTTTTATTTATTTCATGAGGAATTTCTTTTCTTCGAAATAATTGAGCTAGTTTTTGACGCACTGTTTCATTAAATTGAGATATTCCTTTTCGATAAGCGTCTTGGCGTTTGAGAATAAATGAAATGAGTGCTTCAGGAGCATTAGTTTTTATGGTAATTTTTTTCAGATCTGCTGCAGATGAGTTGTTTTGTAGCGTTTTTTCTCTATTCATAGAATGCTTTTTTGCCCAATATGGGCGCAACATAACATTTTTTTATTCAAGAAACAATCATGAACGAACGGCGTTGCAATATCGGTGAGTACATATCTATAAATTGCAGTTCGATCAATTGAGTTTGCGATCCTTCCTCATTGAGTTGAGTATTCTTATTTTTATGTTCTTTTGTTTGACATATAGTGTATTCTTTACTATATTTAATATGTAGGACATTTTTTTGCTTTTATGCAAAACAAGTCCGCTGCAAAGGCCACCTTCGGGTGGTTTTTGTCATGTTCGTATGACTCATGTGAGTTAGAAGATGCCATACGGTTACATGCATCGTGGAGAAGTGCTAGGTTGTTCGGGAGTTTTTTCTTCACTGGTTTTTCGATCGTATTGGATTTTTTCCTTATAATCTATTGTCTTATTTAATGGTTGCGATGTTAATTTTAGTGCAATAGCTATCGCTGCAGATGATAAAACGCACGCCATAACCTCTTTATCATCCTCCACAACAGGGTTTGTTAACAATTTATCCTCTGTATTTAGGGGGAGTTGGCATTTGTTCTGTTCTCCGTTTTCTTGCTGTTTGTCCTCCGAACATGTGGCTTCGGAAAATGAAATGTCAACACCCTCTAATGGTTTTAGTATGTTTACAATATGTTGATGACCCATAATCTCAGCAATTTCATAGGGAAAAATTGCAATATTATTTGTAGTCGCGCCTTGTTTTTGTTTTAAATCAATCGTTTTATGCATTCGTGAGATAATGTCCTCACCATAGTGTGTAGCAAAGGCATTTAATGAGTCGACTGTTGAAATAAAAGGGATTGAATGTGTTTTAGCTTTAATAAGCCGCTCTACAATAGCCGAATGATCATTCTGCGCCGCTATAAACAACGCTGTAGCACCATTGCTCGTTTGTAAATTAAGGTCTGCTCCAGCGTTAATCAGTTGATCTACAATATTTGAATG
>CAZNVR010000017.1:4757-16254 GCA_964576655.1 uncultured Legionella sp.
ATATTTGAATGACCATTCTGCGCCGCTATAAACAACGCTGTAGCACCATCGCTCTGTTGTAAATTAAGTTTTGCTCCAGCGTTAATCAGTTGATCTACAATATTTGAATGACCTTTCTGTGCCGCCACAGACAACGCTGTAGCACCACTGCTCGTTTGTAAATTAAGTTTTGCTCGAGCATTAATCAGTTGTTCTACAATATTTGAATGACCATTCTGCGCCGCTATAAACAAATTTGTAGCACCAGTGCTCGTTTGTAAATTAATGTTTGCTCCTGCGTTAATCAGTTGTTCTACAACAGCCGATTGACCATTCTGCGCCGCCATATACAACGCTGTTGAGCCATTTCCGCTTTGCAGATTAATGTTCACTCTAGCTTGAATAAGCCCCCTTATCATTTCAATGTTATCAACAGATATGGTCAGTAAATTGCCAAGAGGAGGATCAATATGACTTCTTTTCTGTATCATGTTAACGAGGGGAAAATGACGTAGCTGTAATTCTTTTAATTCCTTTTTTAACTCCAAAAACAAATGATTTCCAGTGGAAATAAGTTGGGTTTTCATTGCAACATAAGGACTACCATCCGAAGCAAAACCATCAAAAATGGATTTTACCAATCCGTCAGAAAAACAAACATAGAATGGCCACTGATTAATATCCATAAATGTCCATATGTTGTAATCTACATCATAAAACAATCCTATAGAATGGTTGATGCTATCTAGTTTTAGCGCAATTCGTGTGCCTTTAGGGTGGTTTGCATGTTCAAGTACAAGAGCTATCTGATTAAACCATGCTTCCATTTCATCTCTGGTATACACGCTAGCAGAAGAGTAAATGCGACTTATTCCACTGCGTGATGCAATTGAATTGGATGAAGCGAACAAGGATACATCTTCAAACTGAGATTGGTTAATTTTTGAACTAAAAAAATCGGAGTATGTCTCTGGTGATTGAAACAAGACAAGACTGTCATAAAATCCGAGAATGTCAAAGGTGAGTTGTTCTTCGGACGTTAATGGTTTTCGATTTTTTATTTGTTCTTTTAAACTCAGCAATTTTTCCGAAAGATTGGGTGTATTAAGAATAATATCCATTCGCTTATTAAACATCGCGTTTTCACCGCTTAAATAGGCTTCTAGCCAGCGGATGGTAAACCCATGACACACACCTGCTACTTGTTCAGCAGGATAACCTAACTCTAACGCTAACTGTATTATTTTTTCATGAAAATTTCTCATGGTTAGTCTTTCTTGATCATGCATCGATTTTATTAAGTATAGAGTATAGTTGTGAATTTTGCATTCTTTTTAAGCTCTTTGGTTGCAGTGACTTAATAGGAGCAATACTATCCATCACCTACATCTTAAACACAGATTTATCCACAGTTTTTGTGGATAAATCAGCTTTGTTCCAAAGCTTAGACTTACTGAAATTTGCCAATTTATTCAAGCATTTACCTTTGTTTAGACGGATGATTAACGATTTGTAGAAAATCAGTGCAAAAAAGTTATTAACAGTTCTTTTTTGTTGTTGTCAAGCGTTATTTGGAATGTCAATTTTATAATTGACATTGACTTGGCATTCACGAATAATTCGTTCATTCTTAAAGTAATACAATAAAAAAACAGATGGTTTTTATTTATGCCAAAAAAAAGTTGTAATGAACTTCAATCCGTGTTGGATTTTCTGTATACACCAACACCGCAAGCGTGGGTTGTTTATGCTGTTCAACATATTCCATTATTATTGGTTGATCATGCGCATTGTGAACGCAAAGCCGCCACAACCGCACTTAATTTTATGGGAAAATATGCACGCTTTCCTGATTTAATTGCGTTTATGTCTCCTTTAGCACGAGAGGAATTATTGCATTTTGAAAAGGTAATGCAGCTCATTCATGAACGAGACATTGTTTTTGGGCCACTTAAACCATCCTGGTATGCACAACGTTTACATCAACACGTATCAAAAGATGATTATTTTGATCGTTTGGCTGATGAGTTAATTATTGGTGCAATCATTGAAGCTCGCTCATGTGAGCGTTTTTCCGCGTTAATTCCCTGGTTGGAAGACAAAGCATTGGCTAAGTTTTACACGACGTTAATTAAAGCTGAGGCCAGGCACTTTCAAGATTATTTACATCTAGCTCGATTATATAGTCGTCAAGATATTAGTGAACGCATCCATTATTTATTGGACATAGAACAAACACTGATTCAAGCCAATGATCCTGTATTTAGATTTCATGGGGGAATACCTGTCATAAATGAGACCTAGCAAAATCAGTTGGGCCTTAATAGTATTGAGCGTGATTTAAATAAGGATTGTTTGATGTTTGAAATAAAGTCGTCCACATACATAAATTTGCCAGCTGAGTTTTATCAAACCGTGCTGCCTAATCCTATCTCACAGCCAAATTTAGTTAAATTTAATACTCAACTGGCATCATCTATAGGTATAAACAAGACACCTTCTGTAGATGATATTTTAATGTATGCTGGCAATTGCGTTCCAGAGCATTTAACGAGTATTGCACTAGCGTATGCAGGCGATCAATTTGGTCATTATACGCCACGCTTAGGTGATGGCCGTGCTATTTTGTTGGGTGAAACCTGTGTCAATGATCAATGTTGGGATGTTCAACTAAAAGGTTCAGGAAGAACCGCTTTTTCTAGATCAGGAGATGGCCGAGCACCTTTGTCTGCAGTGATTAGAGAATATTTAATGAGTGAGGCGATGCATGGTTTAGGCATTCCTACAACGCGTGGCTTAGCGATTATATCAAGTGATGACAAAATTCTTCGGGCTAATGGTCTTGTGCCTATGGGCGTGTTGACTCGAGTTGCATCAAGTTTTCTTCGTGTTGGTTCATTCCAATATGCAGCGCATTTAGATGATCATGGGCTTCTTAAATTGTTAGTGGATTATGCCGTTAAGCGACATCTTCCCCAGTATGAGCATCAAAACCAGGCCTACCATCAGTTATTCCAATTTATTGTTGATAGCCAAGCTCGTTTAATCACAGATTGGATGGGCGTGGGTTTTATTCATGGTGTCATGAACACGGATAATATGGCGATTTCTGGTGAAACCATTGATTATGGCCCGTGTGCGTTTATGGATGAATTTCATATCAATCAGGTATTCAGTTCGATTGATGTAGCAGGGCGATATGCGTTTAATAATCAAGCCCAAGCGGCTTATTGGAATTTAGGGCGTTTATATGATGCACTGAAACCTTTATGTGTAAGTCAAACAGCACAAGATGAGTTACAAAACATACTCGATACCTTTCCTCAAAAAATAAATCATTACTGGATGCTTAAAATAAGCAGTAAATTAGGATTGGTTCAACATAATGCACAAACACCGGAATTAATTGAAGGTTTTTTGTTGTTATTACAAGAACACAAGCCAGATTATACAAACACCTTTCGTTTATTGAGTGAGGCGTTAGTATCTGACTATCACAGACAGTTATTACTAGATGCCTTTGGGCATCATGCCAAGAGTCAACAATGGCTAAGTGCCTGGCTCGCTTGTATAACTCAGCAAAATAGTCCTCTAGAGGACATTAAATTGAGTATGGAGAACGTTAATCCAGCTTATATTCCCCGTAATCATTTGATTGAAAAAGCGATTCAGCATTATATTCAACATAACGATTTAAGTGTGATGGATGAGTTATTACATTTATTTAAACAACCCTATGCTCAACAACCCAACACCACACATTTACAACGATTGCCAGAACCCCATGAGCGCATTACTCAAACGTTTTGTGGAACATAGATTGAAATATGTCTTGTTAGTTTGAAAAATGCTCTATAATATGTATTAATAAATAAAAAGGAATGAGATGACAAAACTACCTAGATTAGTGACAGGAGCTGAAATGTCCAAAAATATTGAAATTTTCCAGCATGCCAAGCAAAAACAGGATGCGTTAAGGAATGCTCGTATTAATAGTGGTAATGAAAATGAGAACGATAAAACGGATACGGCATTTGAAGAAGACGCTCTTACTGCTGGAAAACGGGGGCCTATTGATACGGTGATTGAAGTAGAGCGAAAAATTAAATCGGATGAAGAAAAGAATCCTTCGTCCAATAGAGGCCCAACATTTTAAGTCTTTAGAACCCCCATCGCGCGCGTATGCGCGGGGCTTGTATTCATACGTTTGTTTTGATTAGTTTCTGCTCTTATGCAAAAAATATCCATCAGTATGGTATATTCCCTTATATAGTTAAATTTGCCCTAATTAATGGTGAATATCTTCAATGGAAATCAAAGTAAATTTTCTCGATAATTTAAGGCTTGAAGCCAAGTTTGATGACTTTACTGTTATCTCTGATCAGCCTATTCGCTATAAAGGCGATGGTTCAGCCCCCAGTCCTTTTGATTATTTTTTAGCATCATCCGCGTTGTGTGCTGCATATTTTATTCGAGTGTATTGTAATGCTCGTGATATTTCTACGGAGAATATCCGGTTATCACAAAACAATATTGTTGATCCCAATGATCGTTATAATCAAATCTTCCAAATTAAAGTGGAGTTGCCTGAGGATATATCAACTAAAGATAAAGAAGGAATTTTACGATCTATCGAGAGATGTACGGTAAAAAAAGTAGTGCAAACAGGGCCTGAGTTTAGGATTGAAACGGTTGAAAATCTGAGTGCAGATACTCATGCCATGCTAATAAATCAAGCTGAAGAAGGGGGCTGTACTTACATTTTAGGTAAAGATTTACCCCTTGAACAAACCATTCAAAACATGACTAACATGTTAGCTGGTTTAGGTATGAAAATAGAAATATCTTCTTGGCGTAATATTGTGCCTAATGTATGGTCTTTACATATACGTGATGCTGCCTCACCTTTATGTTTTACGAATGGCAAAGGTGCTAGTAAAGAAAGTGCATTATGCTCGGCATTAGGTGAGTTTATTGAACGGTTGAATAATAATTTCTTTTATAACGATCAATTTTTTGGTGTAGACATTGCTAACAGCGAGTTTGTTCATTATAAAAATGAAAAATGGTTTGCATTAGAAGACGATGATGCATTGCCGGCAGGCATTTTAGATGAGTATTGTCTGGATATTTATAACCCAGATAATGAATTGCAAGGTTCTCATTTAATCGATACCAACTCAGGCAATAAAAAACGTGGTATCTGTACTATTCCTTATGTTCGCCAATCAGATGGTGCAACGGTTTATTTCCCATCCAATCTGATTGAAAATTTATTTTTAAGCAATGGGATGAGTGCTGGTAATAATTTACAAGAAGCTTATGTTCAATGTTTATCAGAGATATTTGAACGCGCTGTAAAACGTCAAATTATTGAACAAGAAATCGTTTTGCCTGATGTTCCCAAAAGCTTGCTTCAGAAGTATCCTGGTATTTTGGCGGGCATTAAAGGGTTAGAAGAGCAAGGTTTTCCGGTTTTTGTAAAAGACGCATCTTTAGGCGGTCAATTTCCTGTGATGTGTGTGACGTTGATGAATCCTCGAACCGGCGGTGTCTTCGCCTCATTTGGGGCGCATCCTAGTTTTGAAGTGGCATTAGAGCGCAGTCTTACTGAATTATTGCAAGGTCGCAGTTTTGAAGGTTTAAACGATTTACCCAGGCCTACATTTAATTCCATGGCTGTGAATGAGCCTGAAAATTTTGTTGAGCATTTTATTGATTCAACGGGCGTTATCTCTTGGCGTTTTTTTAGCAGTCAACCTGACTATGCATTCTGTGAATGGGATTTTTCAGGCACCAATGAAGAAGAAGCAAGCCGATTATTTGAGATTTTAAACGCCATGGGTAAAGAGGTCTATATTGCTAATCTCACGGATTTAGGTACGCATGCGTGCCGTATTTTGGTTCCTGATTATTCAGAAGTTTATCCTGTGGATGATTTAATATGGGATAATACCAATAAAGCATTACTCTACCGTGAAGACATATTAAATTTGCATGCTTTAAGTCATAACGCATTGGTTGCATTAGTCACTCGCTTAGAAGAAAGTCAGTTAGATAATCAAATTGATATTGGCACCTTGATTGGAATTGTTTTTGATGAAAATACAGTCTGGGGGAAGCTGACTATTCTTGAGTTAAAAATATTAATTTATTTAGCACTCGGTGCTCACGAAGACGCTCTTGAATTGGTTGGTGAATTTTTACAGTTTAATGACAATTCTGCCCAACGTGGTTTATTTTATCAAGCAATCCATGCCGTATTAGAAGTCACGTTAGATGATAACCTTGAACTGGAGCATTTTATTGAAAGCTTTAACTGTATGTTTGGAAAAGAGTTGATGGATAATGTGGTTGGGTCTGTCACAAGTAACGTACGTTTTTATGGTTTAACCAAAACCAGCATGGCTTTAGAAGGAATAGAGCCGCATTTACGTCTAATTGAAAGTTATAAAAAACTACATCAGGCACGTAATATAAAAAATATGACGGTTTAAATTCAGAATACACGGTAAATTCTCAAAAAAAGAACAGCCTTCCATTCACGGAAAAAAGGAGCACGGCTGTTCTCATCAGGGGAAAGATTACCTCAATGCAATTCCAGAGTGTTGCCAGGACGATGTGGTGTTAATACACAGTATTTGCATTGTTGATAAAAACTAACAATGCAAGACAAAATAGGTTTCTTCCTTGAGATACTCTTATCAATAAAAAAGGATACATCATTATGCATGACATCATATGCCCACATTGTAAGAAAGCATTCAAAATTGACGAGGCTGGATACGCCGAGATCCTTAAACAAGTTCGTGATAAAGATTTTGAACATCAGCTACATGAGCGGCTTGAATTTGCCGAAAAAGATAAAATCAATGCGATTGAACTCGCTACAACGAAAGTCACCAGCGAGTTAGAAAAAGCCGCGGCAACCAAGGATGCCGAGATCAATGAATTGAAGGCGAAGCTTGATGTCAGTGAAGTCAAACAAAAGCTTGCTGTGACGGAAGCTCTAAATGCTTTAGAAAAAGAGCGTGACGTACTCGAAAATGAGCTTAAGCAAGCAAAGCATGAGAATCAGACCCATGTCCAACTTGCTGAAGAAAGGCTTGTGAACGAGCGGCAAAAAACTGCTGCAATTAAGGATGCTGAAATCCAGGAGCTGAAGGCCAAGATTGACGCTATTGAGCTTACACAAAAGATTGCAATGACCGATGCCGTTATTGCAATTGAAAAAGAGCGCGATACACTGAAAAACAACTTGACACAAATGCAGCTTGAAAAACAGCTCGTTGAGCAGTCACTTAAGGAAAAATACGAAACGCAGATTAAAGATCGTGAAAACGAGATCGAACGCCTTCGTGACATGAAAGCTAGGTTGTCGACCAAGATGGTTGGTGAAACCCTTGAGCAACATTGTGAAACAGAGTTTAATCGCATTCGGGCGATGGCATTTCCAAGAGCCTATTTTGAAAAAGATAATGACTCACGATCGGGTAGTAAAGGCGATTATATTTTTCGGGATGTAGATGACGCGCATATTGAAATCGTCTCTATCATGTTCGAAATGAAAAATGAGAGCGACGAAACAGCCACTAAAAAGAAAAACGAAGACTTTTTTAAAGAGCTTGACAAGGATCGTAATGAAAAAAATTGCGAATACGCTATCCTCGTTTCTCTTCTTGAGCCAGATAATGAGCTTTATAACACGGGTATCGTCGATGTATCCCACCGTTATCGAAAAATGTATGTCGTTCGCCCACAATTTTTCATCCCGATCATTACACTGCTGCGAAACGCTGCGCAAAATTCACTGAAATATAAAACAGAGCTTGCACTAATGAAAGAGCAGAACATTGATATCACCCATTTTGAACGTGAGCTTGATGCGTTCAAAACTGGTTTTGCCAGGAATTATGAGTTGGCATCAAATAAATTTAGAAAAGCTATTGAGGAAATTGATAAAACCATCGACCACCTTCAGAAAACAAAAGAAGCATTGCTCGGCTCTGAAAATAATCTCCGTCTTGCTAACAACAAAGCGGAGGATTTGACGGTTAAGAAGCTCACTAAAGGCAATCCCACAATGGCTGCAAAATTTGCTGAGCTCAAGAGTGATGACGTTATTAATTAATAAAATTTAATACCATAGACTACAAAGAGAATAACTCATGCAACCTATTATCCCATCTAAACTCAAAAAAGATGATGAAGTGAGAATAATCGCCCCCTCACGAAGTATGGCCATTTTAAGTGAGCATACTAAGAAAATGGCTAACCAACGCTTTGATGAACTCGGTCTAAAGGTAAGTTTTGGCAGGCATGTAATGGAGTGTGATGTATTTGACTCAAGTACCATACAAGCACGCCTTGATGATTTACATACGGCGTTTCAAGATAAAAACATCAAAGCTATTTTTACCGTAATTGGTGGTTATAATACCAATCAATTGTTAGACAATATTGACTACCAATTAATCGCATCCAATCCCAAAATACTCTGTGGCTATTCAGACATCACAGCGTTGCAAAACGCTATTTATGCAAAAACTGGTCTGGTAACTTATTCAGGTTTGCATTATTCAAGTTTAGGCATGGAACAGGGCATGGATTGGTCATTGGGTTACTTAAAAAAATGCTTATTTTCGGCCGAACCATTTGCCATAGAGGCTAGTCAACAATGGAGTGATGATGCTTGGTATTTAGAGCAGACTAAGCGACACTTCATACCTAATGAAGGACATTGGATATTACAACCAGGCGAAGCCGAAGGCATTATCCTTGGAGCAAATTTATGTACCTTTAATTTATTACAAGGCACGTCCTATATGCCTTCATTAGACAATGCCATCTTATTTTTAGAGGATGATGCATTAACGGGAAAAGAGACTGCTGTATCCTTTGACAGGGATTTACAATCATTAATTCATCAACCTGGTTTTGATAAAGTGAAAGGGTTAGTCATAGGACGTTTTCAGCGCGCCTCAAAGATGGACTTGAATGTATTAAAAACCATTGTTCAAAATAAAAAAGAACTACGCGGAATGCCTATAATTGCCAATGTAGATTTCGGTCATACGGATCCCATGATTACTTTTCCCATTGGTGGAACTATAAAAATTAGAGTAAATGACAATATTAACATGATGATAATAAACCACTAATAACAGAACATGATTGTTTTCGTGACGTTGATGTTGAAGATAAACTCATTATAACATCGAGCATTGACACGTCAGGTTGATTGTTATCCCAACCTACTGATAATTGGTGGTTTTAACCACTGTTTCTGTTGTTGACGAGTCTAGTATTATCGCGCCAATGTGTCATTCATTGTTTTTTCGAGTCCCTATACATCTTGAACACAGACTTATCCACAGATTTTGTGGGTAAGTCTGATTGCTATAAAATCAACATAGTTTGCAAAAAATATTTTATATTCAACGGATTACAGTTGTTAGTGGTAAACCAACCCCGAATTGACTCATATTCATACATAAAAGTTATTAACAACTCAATTATAAATATTCATCATATGGGCCAGTTGTGAGAGTATCTACCATATTGAGTGTGTTCATATCATTTGATGGTATTTTATTTTTCGAGAAGTCCAGTCTTTCGTTCGCCGAGTTCTTCCTGGGTTAAAAGAAGAGCTTATAGTTTTAGACAGTTTGAAAATGATAGACCTCGTGGCGTCGTTGGATTAAATGCTTCTTTAGTTGTTTTTTTTCATTTCTAACACCGTCGTATCATTAAAAAACTTATCAGCGTGAAAAGCATTGTTTGCGGGAATACCTAGCTTAGTAGCCTCTGCCAAATCGCCTGAAAACTGACTCACTACACGAATATCAGCAGTCGAAACACCAGAGAATTGTTCTTTAACCAAGTGATTAAGTAAAGACATGGTTGAATGAGGATTAGCACTACGATTATCAGTTACGGTTTTGAATAATTGATAACGATAGGATAAACAAAGAAAGATATTAGGGGCAATTTCAATAGGCTCTTTATTTTCCCTTACACTTAAATCAACCGGAGTGTTAAATGCAATATTAGGGTTTTGCTTTTTTAATAGGCGAAGAATCTTTAACACATTTAACTCGTTTGTGTTTGATATTAAATAAATGGGTTCTTCTTGTTCTTGGGATTGGGTCACGAGCGTTGGAAAACGCAATGCGCGTGTTTCATCTAAATCAATGATTTCATTCCAAGCATGTTCTAATAAAGATAAAGCAAGATCGTGCGAATAAGATTCATTTCCATTTAATCCAAGTAGGGTTTCTTGTTCAATAGTTTCATTATGAAGAAAAGGGAATATTTGAAGGAGGTTTTGTAAAAACTGATCTGTATTGATAGCTCCCAGTTTATAGGGTTGGATGAGTTGTTTTTCATTGATGCTGTATTGATACATAACCCATGCGTAATTTGACCAAGACTTGAATAACGTGGGGCATGAGCTGAAATATCCACTAGAGTATTTGTTACACAACTGTACAAACGCATCAACACTTTTACTGGTTGGATGGAGTGTATGAATGGATGATAAGTTGACTATAAGTGGCATAATTACAAAACCTTGAGAGGATTACCTTGTATTAAGTATACCTCAAAAATGAACAAGACGGGATATCTGAACAGTCTGTCAAAACGCTATCGGACAGCAAATAAAACTGAGAAAGGCAAAATATTGAATGAACTATGTGAGTCGAGAGGCTTTCACAAAAAACACGCGATTCGGTTACGTAATTCCTATCATCTCAAAAAACCGCGATCTAAAACGAAGAAAAAGGTAGGTCGCCCAAAAGTCTATTCTTCAGGGGTTTATTTACCCCCTTTAAAAGTCATTTGGTTAGCCAGTGACCAACCCTGTGGCAAACGCTTGAAAATGGCACTGCCACTTTGGCTTTCTCATTGACGATAACGCTCATGTTGAGCAAAAAAACAGGACTCATGTTCGCCAGCTACTTGGTTATGAACGTTTTGATAATCCAGCTGTAGTTCAGATGATAAATGATCTATATAAAAACGAAATATCGCCAATGAACAATTATTTTCTACCTAATTTTAAGCTTGTTGAAAAACGGCGTGTGGATGCGACTATTATAAAAAAACATAGCAAGCCAGCAACACTCTATCAACGATTAATCCAATCGGAGCACCTGACAGATGCTAAGAAATACGAGCTAACTACAATATATAATCAGCTCAATCCGTTTGAGTTAAAAAAAGCAATACAAAAAACCGAACAAAATATTTTCAATTGCTCACCTGGATAATGACGAAAAAATAAACTATAAATAACAATACGGAACAGCCGGGGACGGGAATAACCGTGAGGATATCTGTGGGAAAAATCGAAGGGGCCTCATTGCCGGCCCCTTCACCCCGCTAGGATATTTTCAGAGGATATTTTATTAATGTTTGTCTCTGTTCGGTAACATCAAATATGAGGCAACAGGTGTGTTTGTCTTTTTTTGTATTTATTGTGGTGATTGCTTGGCTTCATAAATATGCCCTTTGT
>CAZNVR010000018.1:0-1989 GCA_964576655.1 uncultured Legionella sp.
CTTGTTAAGTAGAGGAAGAACGATTATCTAGTGTGAAACTAAGACCGATTTCATTACCATCATAATCCTCCGTAAAAAGATAATGAACGTGATGCTCTGGTAATTTCAATGTATCACGTATTTTAAAGCCAGCCTCCTTGATTTTGGTAGCATACTGCTCCATATCACCTTGGCATTTAAAGGTAAGAATTTGAGGCCCTTTGTGTTCAGCTAAATGATGGCTATTTTCAGAGAAATCTTGTCTTAAGACAATAAATAACTGCTTATCCTTACCAAATCCAAATGTATCTTGGTGCTCAAATTGCAAATCGAGCTCAAGCACATCCCTATAGAAGGATGCTTGTTTTGCTAGATTTCTTGTCATTAAAATCAGTAAAAATTCGATAACCATTAGAAAACTCTTTTAACTCAGTGAATAATAATGCGACAGGGAAGTGAGTTTTTAACCTGATTTTGCTATCGGGTATGATAGCATACTTTTCAGATTAAATATTCTTCAAACTAGATAACGTCTCTAAAGTTTTTTGCAGTATTCTCAACCGTAACTATGCGGTATTTAAATGCTTTATTAAAGGAAAATCTCCTAACAAAAGAAAGACCTCATGGCATTCGATATAACCTGACACTTCATGATAACTACAATCAACGTATTTTAGGGTTTGACAACGCTCATGCTGTTAAAGCTAAAAAACATAGCTACTATACAGGAACCATTGTCTCTTACGATCATGTACACCGTTTTATTAAAGACAAAGAAGTTCCTTATAAGTTTGAAAATGCACAGCAATTGCTTACTGATTTTTTAAATGAAGTGAATTCAATTTTAAGTAAATTGAATAACGGAGGTAATTAAAATGAAAATTATAAAAGTTGGTATTATGCCACGAGATCATTTTCAAAAACGATTGATTGAGATTGCTTCTGGACGCTATATACCAAAGAAAAACGAACCCAAAATTTGGTTTTCTTCTATTAAATCGCTAGGTGAAGTTCTCAGTGAAAATAATCTGCGATTACTATGTATTATTGATGAAGAAAAACCTTCCTCAATAAAAGAGTTGGCAGAGATCACACATCGGCAACCAGGTAATCTTAGTCGAACATTAAAAACAATGGAACGCTATGGAATTATTGAATTTAAAAAAAGTGGTAAAAATTCAAGACCTATTGCTAAGGCACTTGGATTTAATATTGAATATAACGCGCTTAATTTTTTATCCGCCTAAAAATTCTCAACGCAAAAATCCAACTCAATTTGAACTGTCGACAAATTGTCTACAGTTCCTTTTTATAGAACAAACGCTATGCCCCCCCCCCCTATACCAAAAGAATAACAAGATTTAAATCAAACTTACCTTAGAGACTCGAAATGAATTACGCAGCTTATGCCAAACAAATCACACTTGACGTCACTTTCTCTGGATTCCTTATTAAAACACGGCATTCAAAGTCCATTTTTTTCTAAACGGCAACACTCGCTCCTTGCCAGAGAAACAATGACTAAAATGGCTCTGTATTTTCTTTACTTACATTTTGTCCCAGACTTTTTTTTAGCTCATATATCTAATATTGAAGAGATAAGTTTTCAACAACTACATAGATATGGATACCAAAATGGCATTATTTTGTATGAAAAAAACCTATATGACATAAACGTGCAAACAGAAACTAAGATCCCAATAAAAAACGCACCAACTAATGAAGCGATGAAAACTCAATTTAAAACTTTTTCTAAAGATATAATCTATGGTTGTAGCGAAAATACATCAATAGATGATGACATTCATCTGTTTGATTTATGTGCTAAACAACGGGACGCTCTTTTATGAAATTCAATGCCACAGATAATTTAATTATTGACACTGCGCATACAATTACATGTAGTTTAATACTTCAATGCATAGCTCTCGGGGCTGAGTATTAAAAAGTTATTTATATTCATGACTAAAACCGACGAAAAATTCCTTTGATTCCACCATGTTGCCTTAA
>CAZNVR010000018.1:1999-2513 GCA_964576655.1 uncultured Legionella sp.
AGCCTCTACAGGGTTATCCCCGACTTTATTCTGTAGTTATCCACAGAAATTGTGGACAAATCGTCATTCATGGTCTACGCGGGTTTTGATATGGCCGAGCCACGTAGACGGGGGAAGCAATGGGTCAACACGCGTTAGTTTTTCTTGGACACCATTTTAGCTTTAGTTTCACTGATATGAATGAGAGAACAGGGGCCTTCCGTTGCAGCGCCAGAGGAGAAAAAAGCAGGTTCATAAGATGTTACCTTTTTTTCTTGGGATAATCGCTTATTTGCCAACATTTGCCGAGTTTCATGCCCTCTGTAGACATTCTGAATAGCAACGGCAGCCGACGTCATTTTTTCTTCCCGCTGAACCATTGCTAATTGACCATCAGATACCCAGGACAGATCGGTTTCGCCTGTGTTTAAAGCGTCGGTGATACAATCTTCAGGGGAACTATGGAAATTATTATATGACGTCCCCGATGAAAATACGCCATGGAGATTATAATGTTGGAATGAGTAGGGCTTTA
>CAZNVR010000018.1:2523-16164 GCA_964576655.1 uncultured Legionella sp.
CTCGATAATCGTTTTTTGTGATAAAGCTATTCGTCCAAATAAACCCAACAGGACGGCGATAGGACCGGTCGTGTGTAACACCGATTGTATAATAAGATTTTTGTGATGAGTCGCTTCTAGTGCAGAAACGAGCTTTTCATCTGACATGGCTAAATATTCTTTATACTTTTTACGAGTTGATAAATTTAGGCGTGGCTCTTCAACCATCAAACCAAGCGATGCTCGAGTTGCCAATAGATTCTGTGAATAATCCATTGTATTAAGTATGCGGTTTTCCAATATAGCCTGTCGAATGGCAATAGGATTAGGAGCAATCAAACCCAGGCCGCTGGCTAGCTCTAAATCCAATGTCGTACTTGGCATTTGACAGAGTAGCTGAGCACTCACACGTACTCCCACATTCACATCATGTAACTGATGATTAACATGAATCCATGTATCTCTAAATAAAATTTGAGACTGCTCCATGTACACCAAGGGGTCATGATAAGCATTATAAATTTTTCGTTGTATTTTTTGTATTTTTTGACGAGCAAACAGATCATCTCCCACGACGGCAATAGCATCATTATTGAGAGAGAGACTTTCTAAATTGTTGTGGACTAACCCAACAAAAGGAATCTTTTTACTGCACATTTGAATAAGAATAGGTGCGTGAACAAGCATAGTAGCAGGAAGTTTCTGTGTATTAATTTTTATATCAAAATCAGAATAAACGCCCAATGAATATACCGGTTTTAGCCATCGTAAAATATCACTCGCGGCAGCAACACTACCACCATGATGAAGTGCATCGATCTCCTGTTGGTACAATTCAGCTAAATGTTGTTCGTCTTGGTTCTCCACGCATTGTGGTAACACCTGCTCTTCAATAGAAACAGGAATAATTTTATGTTTGCTACAAAAAGCATTCAAGTCAATCATTGCTTGTGATGAAAGTAACTGCTTTGCATAAACAAGATGAATGGAATCATCCCGATTTGTCTGTCTCATTTGAACCAAACGCAATTGATTCTCTTGATTGAGAAAAACATCTGGGTTTTGGCTCAACCAAATTTTAACATGTCGATGAGGATTGAATTCGTAAGGCATGATTTATCCAAGACAAAATTTGTGTAATTTTAGATCTATTCGGGCATTTTATCAAGCTTATCCAATTTGGATCTCAGTGCGATCCGAATTGAGCTGGACTCATTATCGGTAATTTTCAGGTTAGGATTCCGTTGCCTTTAAATGATACGCGGACATCATCCGATATCAAAAATACAATACAACGAATCAATCGTGTGCCAACTATCTCATCAATAGAGTCCACTTTATAATTCACCCCTACGCCATTAAAAAATCAAGAGCGATTCGACGGCTTCCTTGAAGAGTTATTTTATATTGCCAAGCCTTAAATGGATGTTTTAAAGTGCGCTAATCCACATGTCAAAACTGTGACTAGCAAAGTGCCGTCAAAAGATCCCATTCTTTGGCGCGTTTGATTTTAAAAAACACACTTACATTGCTTGGTTTTATACGTTATGATTATTGCACCATAAATCAAAAGAGAAACACATGGCACTAAGTGGTGGCAAAAGAGTAGGTGCAGGTCGTCCATGCAAAGAACCTACAAAGCAAATACGCGTGCCTCTCTCAAAGCTCGCTGTATTAGATAATCTTCTAAACAATTATTTTTCTTTACCGTTTTATTCCAGCAAAGTACAAGCAGGCTTCCCATCACCTGCGGATGATTACATTGAACGCTACTTGGATTTAAACGCTGAATTTATTAAGCATCCCGCATCTACTTTCATTCTTCGGGCAACAGGAGAATCAATGATTGAAGCAGGGATTTTCTCAGGAGACATGTTGCTGGTGGATAGAAGCATTAAGCCTGATGAAGGCAAGATTGTAATTGCCGCAATTAATGGTGAGCTCACGGTTAAGCGTTTATCTTTTAAAAACGGAAAGATGCAATTGTTGGCTGCAAATCCTCTCTTTAAGCCTATTGATATTAGCGGGGAGGAAGAACTGGTGATATGGGGTGTGGTCACGCTTGTTTTACACGAGCCCACGTAATGTTTGCCTTAATTGATTGTAATAACTTTTACGCAAGTTGCGAGCGCCTATTTCGTCCCGATTTAATTAATACACCAATTGTCGTTTTATCGAATAATGATGGGTGTGTGATTGCACGTTCAAATGAGGCAAAATCCGTAGGCATCGCAATGGGTGAGCCGTTTTTTAAAATTAAAGCCTTGTGCAAACAGCGTGGCGTGCAAGCCTTTTCATCGAATTACACATTGTACGGAGATTTGAGTCATCGTGTTATGACGACCATTGAAAATGCATGGCCAGATATAGAAATATACTCCATTGATGAGGCTTTTTTAGATTTAAGTAACATGTCAGAAAAAAATATCACTCCATTCTGTGAGGCCTTACAACGTAAAATATTAAAAGACACCGGTATTCCTACATCCATTGGGGTGGGTAAGACTAAAACTCTCGCTAAAGCTGCTAATTATTTATGTAAACGAATTTTTAAAATACCCGTTTTTTTTATCGATTCAAATGTGCATTTAAAGCAAATGGACGTCGGCGACGTATGGGGAATTGGGCGACGATGGAGCAAGAAATTAAACGCTCAAGGCATTAATACGGCTTATGATTTAGCTATGATGAGTCCGCATTTGTTAAAGCAGCGGTATAATGTGGTGTTAATGCGCACAGCGATGGAGTTGAGCGGTATCTCATGCGGAGGTCTTGAAACAGAGAAAGCGAAACAAAGCATTCTATCATCTAAAAGTTTTGGGGAGATGCAGAGCGAATATCAAATGGTTGCGGCAAGCGTTAGTAGTCATTGCGCGCGCGCCGTAGAAAAACTACGAGCACAAAACTTAGTGGCTCAACGCATTTCGGTGTTTGTACATACCAATCGTTTTCGAGAAGATTTAGCACAGCATTTTCAGTCCCTTGAACTTACTTTTATTCAACCAACGGATGATTTACGTGTTATTACAACGTTTGCAAAAAGGTGTTTACGTCGAATTTTTAAACCAGGATATTTTTATAAAAAAGCAGGTATTTGTTTAGAAGATTTAAGGCCTAAACATCTACGCCAATTAGATATGTTAAGTCAGCATACAGACGAGCATATTGAAAAGGCTGAGGAATGGACGGCTGTTATGGAGCGAATTAATCAAAAATATGGACGAAGTACTATTCGTTTAGCGGCGGAGGGGCATAGTAAACCTTGGGCAATTCGCGCCGAATTAAAGTCGCCTGCCTATACTACTCGATGGTCGGATTTACCAAAAGTTATCATTTAATAATACCAATTGATGAGACGCATCGGTTTTATTTAAATAGCTCCGCAAGATAAGATAGGTATCTTTATCTGTTTTAATCGTTGTTTCAATTCCTGCTTTTTTAATTTGAGACAAGCAGTTAACCGTCACAAGATGACGCCAATGATTGAAAACGAGCCATTGGGTCTTTAATGGATTAACAGATTCTTCTTTAATGGCAATAGCAGCAGGATAAGGCCACGTCTCCTCTTTAAATTTTGCCATCGCATTTTCAACGCGAAGATTGTATTGCTCTGAGTTTTCTTTATTGATACATGCACCCTTACATCGATGCAGTTGATAAGAAAAACAGGCTTGGGCCGACTTTTCTAATCCGCACAATTTGGGACAAAGCTGATGTTCACCCACTAATTCATGAAGCATATTTTTTGCAGCATGGACACTAGGAAATGCCCCTAACAAATGGATTGAGGCCTCATTAGTATTTTGGGTACTTAATTGAATAGATGTATACGTATTTTCTTTGTTAACTATAAAACCAACGATTCTTTTTTTACGACGTAGTCGACGATTAAAAAGTGGCATTTTTTCTTTAATTAATTGTGATTCGAGAAGTAGGGCGCTTAATTCACCGGCGGTTTCTATCGTTTCAATGGAGTGAACTTGCTGGGCTAATTTAAATTCTTTAGCATGACTATGATCGGCTTGAAAATGAGACATGATTCGTTGTCTCAAATTGACGCTTTTTCCAATATAAATAGGTATTGATTTGTTTTTACCGTAAAACAAATACACGCCAGTCCCATTGGGTAAAGTAGATATATCTGTGGATAGCTTACTTGGTGTAGATGCTTTGGTTGTGATGTCTTTAATAGCGCTTAATAAAGTGCTCATTGAAAAATCGCGTATACACTGCTTTAGAAATAAATGGAGTAACTCAACATCGTCAAATGCTCGATGTTGTTGTGATGGGAAATTAAAATAGTGACTTATGTGAGATAAACTATATTTGCCCATGTCAGGATATAGAACGCGTGCTAACTTTATCGTGCATAACAATTTAGGCTGAAAACGAATGCCTGTTGATTTAAACGCCCTTTTTAAAAACCCATAGTCAAAACGTGCATTATGGGAGATGACAACGCAATCCTGTAACATTTCACTTAGTGGAGCGGCAATGTCGCCAAACACATTGGCGGTTGTTAGCATGTCATTATTAATGCCTGTAAGTTTTGTTATTTCATTAGAAATTCGCAATTCTGGATTAATTAGCGTATGCCAGGTACTTTCAATGCCCGTTTCGGTAAGAATAATCACGGCTATTTCAATAATTTGGTCATGATTGATATGTAAACCGGTGGTTTCAAGATCTATCAACGCCCATCGGAAAGTCATCTAGTGCCTTATTTAAAATTTGAATGTATTGCTAAGTGAAATGCATGATTTTAGAAATCATCTATACGTTATCAGGAGTCAATACTGGAATTGATTTGGCGTTATAATAATCATTATGATCGTTTTATACAAGGCCATCCAGTACGACACATGGTGTTAAAAAATAGATTTTCTTACGGATAGGCTCTTGGTGGGCAATAACTTGATGAGATATTTAGGGTTCGGTTACAGGGATTTTAATTTTAAAAATCTATAATTAATCATTATTATTCGTTTTGGTTTATAAGTTTATTGCCCGTGCGGGGCAGATAGAAACACACCTCTTGATCCTCCTAATTTTACTCTAAAACAATATACACAAGAATGCTTAATGATCATTAAAGACATAAAAAGCACGGCAATCCATTAGTTATTTCATAAATATCATCGGAAAGCTTTGCTCATATTCATATTTTTATATTCCTGCGTCACTGCATATTTTCTGCAGTGACGCAGGAATCCACCATCTTATTTTCATCTAAAAATCAGTCGCTTACACCATATTGTCCTGACGCGCTCAACGCGTCAGGACATAAAATCCCTTGCGTAGCAAACACCGCTTTGATAGATTTTAATCAAGCATAACTGACGAGCCTGTGATTCAGGCGAAACCTTTCAGGTCTTATGCATAGCCACCACCTTCCCTAACCCTGTGGCTCGGGCGTTCAGTCGGGAAACCCTTCATGGATTCTTTGCTGCTGCAAAGCAAATTTCTTCTGAACTTTGACGTTATTTTCATCGCAGTATTGACCACGGATTCAGAACAAGGCATCGCTTTGTCTGTTCATTTTCATGTAAACCAACAGGAGAACTACAACCAGAAAAACCGCAGGACAACGGCGAGATCGTTTGCCTTATAACGATTGATTTGTGACGTAATAGTATGGACCCTTTTACCTACCACGCATATCCTCTTGTCCCATGTGTAATAATATATATGCAGATGCTAATGACGAAATTGACCCTCGTTTACAAAGCATCAATACCCATTATAAAGCTCCTTCAGCACCAATGAATAACTTTTTAGCTGCCATTATGGCTACAAATGATATTGTTAATTATATTTCGGGAAATGAAGCCAATATAAAGTCTTTGAATAGACGATACGGTATTAATTCGTTTACTTATGAACACGACTATATTGAGTGTCCTAGAACTAATAACTGCCAATATTGCGCTTAAAATAAATGTTTGAAATGAGCATTAAACTGGCAAACGCGAGAGTGATTATTATCAACCCTATATGAATTAAAATTGAAATCCCATGCCACTGAATCAAATATCCTGAGAGCAATAAAAAAAAACCTGTTAATATGATTGTTGTTGTATATAAAAAACTGTCAAATCTTGCTCTGATTTGTATAATTAGATTTTTATGAGATTTTGCATTAGCTAAAATTATGTTGAGTCTTATATTAAAAAATAAAAGACTTAAGCCTACAACCATATAATATATATTTAGAAATTTGAGAGAACAATATAAACATACAAGCCCAACAATAATAAAAATAAAGCTATAGGGCAGTGCTCGGATATTTAAATATTTCATAATCCTACCGGCTAACGATTGAAGGAGCAGGCTTATGATGAAGATCACACCTAAAATATAGGGTTTATCGTTTACGATTGGTATAGTTGAAGCCAGCACCTGCCAATATTGTATTAATAATTGGTAATATATAGACACAAGTGTCAACGGTATAATAAAAGGCGAAAGTTGAAAAAACTTTCTAATAATTAGTTTTGTCTCATAGTCTTTTCGATATGATTTTTTCTGTGGATGATCTTTCTTGTTAAAGCGACTATGTTGTACCGGCAGTGATATCAGCCCATGAAATATTAAAATAAGCATGAGGATGGATGAAATTAAAAAGATGTACTTGTTGAGGTATTCATAAGCAAACGATCCTACTCCTGCAAATATGGCCATGCCTAAAAAAGACAGATTATTATATTGGCCTAATATGTGCTCAAAATTCTTATTTTTTTCAACTTTACAATATTCATCTAACAAATAAGCATTATATATGCTGTTATAAATAACTAAAGCGATGGCGTTAAATACCTCGGCAATATAAAAATATAGGGTTTGCGTAAAATATCCGCCTAAAAATAATATAAATAGCCATGTCGCAGATGAGGCCATAGCAGTGATGTAAATAGTTTTTCTATTGAATTTATCCATGAATTTGGCAACACTTAAACTAAAGCAAAGTGTTACCAACGCCTGAAGCGTTTTGACATAAGCAATGCTATCTAACCCTAGTCCTGATGTGAACATATAAATAACAGATATAGCCCCTGTTATCATGCGCACACTACTAAACGCTGACATGCTAAGTAATACTTTATTGTAACTTTTCATTGTCATCTTATTTCAATAATTGTGATTAACGCATCTAATATAACAGAGAGATATACTGTGGGTTGATTGTATTTGTTATTTCTTACTGCCCCGCCAGTGCCCCATGACACTCTTTTGTATTCTTGCAAACCCCATGAACCCCTTACCAGTAATGGTGCCGTTGAGAGGAATCGAACCCCCGGCCTATTGATTACGAATTATAAAACATCGGCTTTTAGCGACTACGACATATTTTTAAATAACACTAATATTCTTTTATATCAAAGGCAATGCCGTTGTAATTCGTCATAAGTTCTTTTACTATCCTTTAACTATTCATACGACACATATACGACACGCTTTCGACACGTTCAATGGGAATGAAATGAAGATCACTAAATCTGTTGTGGACAAACTACCGATACCTGCGATTACCGTAGCTGGTAAAACCGCACAAAAACGTTATTGCGATGACACAATAAAAGGATTTGGTGTGCGCGTTACGTCTGGCGGTACAAAAGCGTTCTTTATTGAAAAACTCATTAAAAATAAATTGTGCCGAATCACGTTAGGTCGATATCCTGAACTAACGGTTGAAATGGCCAGAAAGGAAGCACAAAAATTACTGGGTCAAATTGCAATGGGGATTGATCCAGTCGCAGAAAAACAAACCGCCAAGATGCGTGAAGTCACGTTGAATCAGGTGTTTAATGATTACATTCAAGTACGCAAATCATTAAAACCAACCACACTTACCAATTATAAACAAATTGTAGCCAAGGCATTCTCAAACTGGGGCAGCAAACCACTGGTTTCAATCACCAAAGACAAGATCGCCAAACACCACGAAAAACTGGGCGAAGCGCATGGTGAGGCTTATGCTAATTTAGCCATGCGAATTTTACGTGCATTGTTTAATTTTGCTGCCGGACAGTATGAAGATTCACAAGGCCGATCACTCATACCTGAGAATCCCGTCAAACGGTTGTCGCAAACCCGTGCTTGGTATCGGGTTGAACGACGACAAACGTTTATCAAATCGCATGAATTAGCCGCGTGGTATGAAGCGCTTGATCAATTACAAAATAAAACACTGCGTGATTATCTATTATTGATATTACTGACTGGATTGCGCCGACGAGAAGCGGCAACCCTTAAATGGGAACAGATAGACTTAACGGCCAGAACCTTGATCATTCACGATACCAAAAATCGCGATCCACACACCCTGCCTTTATCTGACTTTTTGTATGACCTGTTTAAATTACGCAAACAGAATTCCACGAATGAGTATGTTTTTTCCGGCACTGGTGCTGCCGGTCATATTATAGAACCCCGCAAACAAATGGCCAAAGTCACTCAAATGACTGATATTAAGTTTACCGTTCATGACCTGCGCCGAACGTTTATTACCATTGCAGAAAGTCTGGATATTCCAGCCTATGCACTGAAGCGGTTGTTGAAGCATAAAATGAGTAATGATTTTACGGCGGGTTATATTGTGGCTGATGTTGAACGTCTTAGGAAACCGATGCAGCTGATTACCGATTTTATTTTAAAGTCCATGGGTGTAAAATCCACCGCTGCTATAGCAATCCAACCAACAAAAACGGAGCATTTAGCATGACGCAATCACTCTCAAATCCAGAATTACTCGAAGCCATTCGAACCCTGCTTAGTCAGGCAAGGATTCAACTGCAAACAACCATTAACCATACGATGGTGCAAACCTATTGGCATGTTGGACATTTAATTGTAGAGCATGAACAAAAAGGAGAAAGCAGAGCAAATTACGGTCAACAGCAAATTAAGGCACTATCCGAACAGCTACGAAAAGAGTTTGGCAAAGGATTTAATGAGCGCAACCTTCGAAATATGAGAAGCTTTTATCTCACATATCCAATTTGGCAGACAGTGTCCGCCAAATTAAGTTGGTCTCATTATTGTGCATTATTGCGCGTAAAAAATCAGACAGCTCGTGAATGGTATATGAAAGAAGCAACAGATTATGTTTGGAGTGTCCGGGCACTAGAACGTCAAATTGATAAATTGTATTACGAACGCTTATTGTCAAGTAAAGATAAGCAACCTGTCATTGATGAAGCTAATACCCATATTGAGCCGTTAAAAAATAATCCCAAGGATTTTTTACGCGATCCTTATATTCTGGAATTTTTGAATTTACCCTGCACCACCACGTTGGAAAGTAATTTAGAACAAGCACTCATCAATAATCTTCAACATTTCTTACTGGAGCTTGGTAAAGGATTTGCATTTGTAGCCCGTCAGCAACGAATAGCTACAGAAGATCAAGATTTTTATATTGATTTGGTATTTTACAATTTTAAACTCAAGTGTTTTTTACTCATTGACTTAAAAATAGGTAAGCTTACCCATCAGGACGTTGGTCAAATGGATACTTATGTAAGAATTTACGATCAACATCGTAAAGGTGCTGACGATAATCCCACCATTGGTTTGATCTTATGCAGTGAGAAAAGTTCGACTATTGCCAAGTACTCCGTATTAACTGAAAGTAAACAACTTTTTGCATCGGAATACTTGCAATACTTACCGACTGAGGAAGAGCTTCGAGCTGAGCTCGAACGTGAACGTGCCGCTTTGAATCAATTGACTGAGGGTCAATAAATAAGGATGGTGCTGAGTTGTCGACAACTAAAATTAATATCACCATACAAAAAATTCTAGAAATCGGATTATCAGTATCAAGGTGGTATCGAAAAAAATAAAATGTCGACAGTTCGGAAGTTCAGCACGCATCAATCAGTATCATCATTCACTTGAATGATCAATAATATATTTTGCCCTTTGGTATACTTCATCAAATGTAAGTATTTCTACCTCATTTTGCCCTTTTCTGAATAATTCAAAATTCTCTCGCATTTCTCTATCTCTTAACTGCTCTGTATTTCCAATTATCAAGATTTTTCGTGGCTGGACGGTAAAAATTGAATTACCTTCAAGCAGATCTCTATTTTTAGGAGATTGTGATCCTTCATGCTCCCATGTACGAGCATTAATTCTTAACTGCGAAACGCCACCAATAAGGTCTTCACTTGGCAACAGCACATCATTTCGATATTTTTTGCGACTAAGTAGCTGGGTGTTTGATTTTTTAATTTCCACTAATACTGTAAATCCAAGATAACCTTGAGTAGCAGCTAAAAAATCCCCTTTGTTTGTCCCATCCCCTTTATATGTTGCCCCCCCATAAGTAGGCTGTTCTGTAACATTTTTTAATATTTTATAATCCAATCCATATCCAAAAATCCAAGTGTTATCTTCAAAAAAATTTTGCCAATCATTTTCACTATGTTCACATAGAAGCATTGCTTCAAATGTTTGTAAAGCAGTCATTCTTGTGTGATATATATGCGCGATACTTAATTTTGTCGCCAAATCAGGCGAATTCTCAACCAATTCATTCCATACTTCATTTGAGTGGCCTTGCTGAATAAGCTCTTTTATGACAGATGCTCTTTTTGAGCCAATTTGTATGTTTTTTCTGTCTTCATCAAAGTTAAAGGTTTTATCACCTAAAGGAACACCATTTTCATCAAATATTGCGTACAAGTTACACAAATGAGTAAACAACATCTTTGTTTGTTCACTATCCAATGATAATTTCCCGATTTCCTTGGCCTTATATTGTGTGAGTTTTTCTGCAGATATATCTTCGAACTCACCTTTTTGAATGGCGCGTTGATGAAGAATATCAATTTTAATACTAGCATTGTGATCCGCAGTATTGTGAATGATCGTAGGTCTAATTATTCTTCTAGTACTAACAGTTAAATTTAATTCAATATCATCAACTATCGCAGATACACTTGATGTTGATTTTGTTTTGTACTCAATTTTCATAAATACTCATCTTCCAAGCCGAAATTTTATTTACTCATTGTATATCAAATCAACGTAGTTTTTCAGTGTCACTGATGAACAAAAATAATGCGGAATAGGGATGAACAAAGTCCTAAACAATGACACATAGAAAGAGGTATGGATTATCACGATAAAATTTATCCTCGGAAATTTAACTCAACACCAGAGTTAATGAAAACAATGAAAATCGAATCGTTCACTTACCCTATAAAAAAATTTCTGTAGGTTAGCCTGTAGTGCATAAAAATCTGTTAACCACAAGGTTTGCAGAGCATCTTGTAGTGCTCGAGCACTACGATCTGTTTTTATGACATATAAAAAATATGTTACTTTTCAATTTGTTACCCGCATCAGAGGGTGCATATTGTGTATGGCGAAACTTAAGGAGTACATTGGTCTTTTTGACATAACATCTAGGCAATCGAATTTCGCCACAACCCAACAAGAAGGTACTCATTTTACCATGCGTCATGCGCATGGCGTTATAACGGATGCACCGTTATCAAAATATGCCGGGACAGATGGGACACGTGGGACAACCACGCCAGCATTACGTTACAGTTGTCCCACATGCAGATTTACAATCTGGGACAACATGAATACTTTTTATCGGCTTTTAGTATCAATCGATGTCATTTCTTTTAATAAGATCTATAGCACTTGACAAGCCCTTAATGCTTAGGCGATACTTTTTTCGAGCTTGAAATGTTGTTAGAGCTCGTGGCTAAACAGCCACAGGAATCAGGATTTATGCTTATCACCGTCAGTACCCGTGGGACAACACTAGGTTAGGTTGATATTTATTACACATGGATTATGGAGCACGTGGATCGGCGTCGAGCCGAAATAAATAATCAATTACACCGAGGTTTTCTATGTCTACACAAAAACCATCTCGTTCAAGTTTTTTAAATGAATTTGAATCTGCACCCCAATCTGCTTTATTCAATCAACAAACTATTGCTGCAGTATTAAGTTGTTCGACACAACTACTTGAGCGTAACCGCTGGGCAGGCAGTGGGGTTCCCTATCTGAAAATTGGTCGCAAAGTTTTGTATCGTAAAAGCGATATACTGAATTTTCTCCAACAACAAAAAATTTATCGTTCAACCAGTGATGAAGGTCAAACACTGGCGGCTATTTACGAATAATTTCGTTGTTGTATTGGAGAAGCACTATGGCACAGAACTCTGTTATTGCATTGTCACATCCTACAAAAAGCCCCATCGTTTGCGACTATGCTGGTGGTCAGTTTAAGTTGACGGACAAAGGCGTGTGGTTCATTGGTACCGATAAAGATGGTAGTCAGCTGCCACCGCGCTGGATTTGCTCAGCTTTATCGGTGATTGCAAAAACGCGTGATGCTAAAAGTGGTGAATGGGGGCGATTGCTCGAATGGCAAGATGACGATGGTATCACCCACCAATGGGCTATGCCTTTGGCCTTGTTGCAAGGTGATGCTTCCGATGTGAGGAAAGAGCTCGCTAGCCTTGGATTAACCATTTCCCCTAATCGAATTGCACGAGATTTTTTAACCTCCTACCTGCAAGTTTTCCCAGTTGAAGCACGTGCACGATGCGTAGATAAATTGGGTTGGCATAACGAGGTATTTGTTACGGCGTCCCAAGTTATTGGCGATTCCAGCGAAAAGATAGTATTTCAAAATACTCATGCAATAGAACCAGCGTTGTCTTCATCAGGAACGCTCGAAGAATGGCGAGATTCTATCGCTCGTTTGTCTGCGGGCAATTCAAGGCTCGTATTCGCTATTTCGGTAGCTTTTGCGCCGATGTTGGCCAATATAGTCGGCGAAGACTCCGGTGGTTTTCATTTTAGAGGTGCGTCGTCTTCAGGCAAAAGCACCGCATTAAAAGTCGCTGCCTCAGTGTGGGGCAATCATCAATCCTATTGCCGTTTATGGCGCAGCACAACCAATGGGCTTGAAGGCTTGGCAGCATTGCATAACGATGGCTTGTTGATTCTTGATGAGCTCAGTCAAGTAGATCCTAGGGAAGCAGGAGAAGCAGCGTATTTATTGGCGAATGGACAGGGTAAAAACCGCGCTTCACGTTCGGGTACAGTCAAACAATCTTCGCGATGGTCTTTGCTTTTCCTTTCAGCAGGAGAGGAATCCTTAACATCCATCATGGCTAAAGCCGGATTGCGCAGCAATGCGGGACAAGAAATTCGCCTGGCAGATATTGAAGCGGATGCTGGCGTTGGTATGGGGATGTTTGAAACAATTCATGATCAACTGAGCCCAACCAGCATGGCCTTATCGCTAAAAAAATACGCGGGACAATATTACGGTGCAGTTGGGATGGCATGGTTACAGAAAATTGTATCGCATCGGCAATGGCTAGCTCGTTCTCTTGCTGAAAGCATGCATTGTTTTATCCATACGGTAAGTTCCCCCAACCACACCGGTCAGATAATGCGTGTTGCACGGCGTTTTGCATTAGTGGCAGCAGCCGGTGAGCTAACCAGTGAATGGGGACTCACCGGATGGGATAAAGGCGAGGCTTTCCGATCAGCACATCTCTGTTTTACTGCATGGATGGAAACCTTTGGGACCGAAGGTAATCGTGAAGATCGAGCCATCATGGCTCAAGTACGTGCTTTCTTCGAATCCCATGGTTCCAACCGTTTTGAAAGTATTAG
>CAZNVR010000019.1:0-13059 GCA_964576655.1 uncultured Legionella sp.
TGCATTGTGTCGTTTGCTTTTATCTAATCCAGATATGCTATTGCTTGATGAGCCAACCAACCATTTAGACGCAGAAAGTGTGGCATGGCTTGAACATTTTTTACATGAGTTTCCAGGTACAGTGGTTGCAATTACCCATGATAGGTATTTTCTGGATAATGCAGCCGAATGGATTTTAGAATTAGATCGTGGTGAAGGTATTCCTTATAAAGGTAATTATACATCATGGCTTGAACAAAAAAATGAACGTCTTGATCGAGAGCAAAAACAAGAAGCATCGCATCAGCGGGCAATAAAAGCCGAGCTTGAATGGGTTCGCACGTCTCCTAAAGGTCGAAATGTTAAAAATAAAGCGCGTTTAGCTCGTTTTGAAGAAATGAATTCAAAAGAATTCCAAAAACGAAATGAAACCAATGAGTTGTATATTCCACCTGGTGAGCGATTAGGTGATTTGGTTATTGAAGGCGTTAATATTAAAAAAGCGTTTGGTGATCGATTGCTGTTTGAAAAATTAAACTTTAATTTACCCAAAGGTGGTGTGCTTGGTATTATTGGTCCTAATGGAGCGGGTAAATCAACGTTTTTAAAAATGTTAACTCAACAAGAAACACCTGATGAAGGGCAAGTTCGTATAGGTGAAACGGTTAAGTTGGCTTATGTGGATCAGATGCGCGATCACTTGGATGATAATAATACTGTTTGGCAAGAAATTTCCAATGGTCATGATATTATGCAAGTAGGTGCATTTCAAATGCCATCGCGTGCATATGTGGGTCGGTTTAACTTTAAAGGTTCTGATCAACAGAAAAAAATGGGCCAGTTGTCTGGTGGTGAACGTAATCGGGTGCATTTGGCCAAATTGCTACAACGCGGCGGTAATGTCTTATTGCTCGACGAACCTAGTAATGATTTGGATGTGGAAACATTACGTGCATTAGAAGATGCGATATTAAATTTCCCAGGCTGTGCTATTGTTGTATCGCATGACCGTTGGTTTTTAGATAGAATATGTACCCATTTAATGGCGTTTGAAGGCGATTCCCAAGTTGTATTTTTTGAAGGGAATTATAGTGATTACGAAGACGATAGAAAACGTCGATTGGGTGATGAAGCGAATAATCCTCATCGTATTAAATATCGTAAACTTCATGTGTAGTTCATTGCAGGGTGGAGTATCCAGCCTGCATGTTTGTTAATGATTTTATTTTATGTAAAAGGATAGTATTTCATGATCAAGATGTTGCTCCTGGCTTTATCGTTATGTTTGGGGCTTACCGCCTGTATTGAAAATGACGAATCAACCTATATTACGGATGATAATGGTCATGTGCATCACACAGCACATTATTTAAGAGATAAGCGAGGTCAAAAATATTTTCCAAAACAAATTACCCCTACAGGGCAAAAAGAATTTATTTTTGATCCTAAAGTATTTGCTTGGGCTGCTTATGCACCAGATGGTCAACGTGTAATGACAGGAAGTGCGTCTGGTGGTAAAGACATGTGTGAAGATGTAGGTAAACCTTGTCGCACGGTCACAGGTACGTTTCATGTGTATAACAAACGTGGGCCTAATTGCAAATCAGGAGAGTATCCGGTAGAAACAGAAGGTGGGGCAAAAATGCCTTACTGCATGTATTTTTTCCAAGGGTTTACTATTCATGCAGGGTATGATGTGCCAGTTGGTAATGCAAGTCATGGCTGTATTCGTGTCCTACCTAGTGCTGCTAAGTGGTTAAATGAACAATTTATCACGTATGGCACACGCGTTACTGTTTTATCTTATGAAGATGAAGATGGTGACGGCGATTGGGTGAAAAATAAAGTTTGAGTGCACGTTTGTTTTTGCGCGCTTTTAGACAAGGGCTAAAAAACGCTCCGAACTAACTTTGGTTACGGCGAGCAGCGAAGCATGCGCTGAACTACTGGACAATTGCTTCGCTATCGCTCGCAACGACGGATTTACATTTTTAAAACTGTCGTTGCGAGGAGTTTTACGACGAAGCAACCTAGTGACCTTACAAATACTTCCTCTAAGGTTGAGTCGTTGATGCCGTTACCGTGGTGTCTTCCTTGGGTGAAGCAATGACTTGCATAATGCCCAGATTGCCGGATGCTTGTCGACCAATCAATAAATCAACGGCTAATTCTTGTGTTAATTTTTCTTTATCATTTTGATATACAACCGTCATAGGCAATGATATTTTCCATTGATTTTCTTGAATAGCATTAATCGTTGTTTTACCACTCACCTCACTACTTACATTCAAACGATGGGTTTTGATAGAAACAATGTTTCCTGATTTATTTAATGCATCATGGTAGCCTTTCCAGCCTTGATCGGTGAAACAGGTTTTTAATTTGTCTAATTGAACATCAACGCTTTCAGGGGTAAAACTAAATATTTGTACAGCCGCTTTATCAGCCCATGTAGACAGAATGGATTGATCTATCGCTTTGGTGGTTGCCGGTATAGCATACTCACAATCAATCGGGGGGAGTGCGTGAGGTGCTGCCGCAAGACTTGATATGGGGGGTGTTGCTACAGTTGTTTCCTGAGTGTTTTGAGCATTTGATGGCGGTGGTGAGTCGATTGATGCAGGGGGTTGAACGCTATCAGCATGCACAGAAAAACATAATAAGCTTGAAAATGCGGTGGAGAGCAGTTGTTTCTTCATCAGTGATAGTCCTTTTTGATTGCGATTCTATAACTGTGCCAGCTTTCACACTGTATTTCAACAAGATGTCTGTTATCATTTGCAGAAAATTATTGTTAAAAGGATACATGTGTTTGTCGTAACTGGAGGTGGGCGTGGGCTTGGGCGAGCATTAGCTCTTGCATTGGCTGCAAGAGGGCAGTCCGTATTGATTATTGGTCGTCATCTAGAATCTTTAAGACAAACCGCAGCGCTGTCACCTTCTATCGAATATCTTTGTGCGGATGTGGCATCCAATGCCGGACGATTGCAGATTCAGGCACGCCTTCAATCAAGTGTTATTCAAGGGCTTATCCATAATGCCGGGATTATTGAACCCATCTTGCCTGTTAAACACATTGATGAGGCATCATGGCATGCATGCATGGCAACCAATGTTGATGCCCCTTTATTTTTAACCCAACTATTGGTTACGCAATTATCTAAAGGTCGAGTCCTTAATATTAGCTCAGGGGCCGCTCATTTTCCGGTAGCAGGTTGGGCTGCTTATTGTGTTTCAAAAGCCGCTTTATCCATGTTAACACAGGCTTGGCAAATCGAATCGTCTGATATTGCTTTTGCCAGTGTCATGCCGGGTATTATTGATACGGCCATGCAAGCAAATATTCGCGCATCAGCTCAGATGGCGGATGAAAAAATTGAATTTTTTAAGCAATTAAAGAATGCAGATCGCCTGCTTTCGCCTGATACCGTAGCAACTTTTTTATGTTGGCTTTTGTTGGATATTAGTAAAGATGCATACGTTTCAAAAGAATGGGATATTTATGATACCAGTCATCATTCGGCATGGTTATTTCCACCCCACGTTGTACCTGCTTTGGAGCCATAGATGAAACCTTTTATTTCCGCTGAGCAAACCATTGCTGAGTTAACCCTGCGTAGTATTTTGTTAGCAATTCTTCTCACGATTGTTCTTGCGATTTCCAATACGTATCTAGCGTTAAAATTAGGTATTTTAACCTCAGCCTCTATTCCTGCTGCTATTCTTTCCATGGGGATTTTGCGCTTTTTTAAACAAGCAACGATTCTTGAAAATAATGCCGTACAAACAGCAGCATCTGCCGGGGAGGCTGTTGCTGGTGGTATTGTGTATACCATTCCTGCGTTAATTGTTATTGAATATTGGCATCATTTTGATTACCTCACTAATTTTTTTATTGCGTTGACAGGTGGTGTGTTAGGGGTGTTATTTTCTATTCCACTACGTCGATTATTAGTGAATGATAGCGCTTTAAAATTCCCAGAAGGTCGAGCTATTGCGGAAGTTTTAAAATCATCCAGTGAAAAATCTGGAATGCGTGATTTGGTTTATGGCAGTATTTTTGGCGCTGTTTTAGAGTTATTTCAATTAGGCTTTAAAGTTGTAGCCAGTAGTTGGAGTCATTGGGTTGTGGTTAAACGCTCTATATTTGGTTTGGGCGCGGGTTTTTCTGCCACAATGATTGGCGCGGGATTTTTAGTTGGTTTTGATATGGCGTGTAGTATTTTTATCGGGGCGATGATCTCCTGGTTAATTGCTATGCCTATGTTGAGCCATGTTTTTCCTGATTATTTATTGCAACACACAACACATGATGCGGCGATGTTGTTATGGAATAGTCAATTACGTTATTTAGGTATTGGAGCGATGTTGTTCGCAGGCGTATGGACCTTTATGAAATTAATTCGTCCTTTAGCGAACAATGTTTATCTGTCATTGCAAAGTTTAACGAAAAAACATGTGCAAGTGATCGTTGCACGCACGGATAAAGATATTCCGCTGGTCTTGATTTTAGGTGCAACGGTGTTTATGGCAGTGGTTTTATATGTGTTTTTTCAATCCATCTTTCCATTACAGCAGGTTGGATTCTCAAGCTTGTTTTCACCAGGTATTATTACTGGTGCTGTGGCTTATGTATTGATTATTGGCTTTTTATTTGCTGTCATTACGTCTTATTTTTCAGGCATGGTTGGTGTTACTGCAAGCCCTGGTAGTGCTGTTGTGATTGCTGGAATATTGTTTGCCTCTTGGTTATTGATTAGTTTAATTCATGCCCTTATACCAGAGCCTTTGAATCATGAACAAATAGTTGCTGCAGAAGCCATTATTATTATCATTGCGTCTGTCGTGACGGGCATTGCTGCTATTGCGATTGATAATACGCAGGATTTAAAAGTAGGCCAGCTCGTTGGAGCAACGCCTTGGAAGCAACAAGTGATGTTATTACTTGGTGTTGTGGTGTCTTCTTTAGTCATCCCTCCTGTGATGCAACTGTTGTTCAATGTTTATGGAATTGCAGGCATCATGCCTCATGCAGGCATGGACGCAAGCCAATCATTACCAGCACCTACCGCAGCATTACTTGCAGCCATCACTCAAGCAGTATTTTTACATAGTGTGCCTTGGATGATGATGTTAAGTGGGGCTGTTATTATTTATTTGGTGATACTTTGTAATCGGGTATTTAAATTACAGCGGTTTATTCAATTATCTATTCTAGGTGTAGCTATTGGCATGTATTTACCAATTACCTCGTCATTTCCTCTTTTTTTAGGTGGCATGATTGCTCAACTTGTAAAACGCAGGCTGAAAACTAAAACGCAAGATAAACAAAACATAACGCAAGGCATTCAAACTGGTACTCGAATTGCATGTGGACTCGTAGCCGGTTCAGCATTAATGGATGTGCTTTTGGCTATTCCGTTTTCTATTTATCAAAGTCCAGATGCATGGAGTTTAGTCGGACCCGGTTGGGACACGTATGGATTAGTGTTAGCCGTTGTTTCTGTTATTGGCATGGGCTTGTGGATTGAACGGCGAACAGTAACTTGCGTTGTTTCATAAACCAGAGGATAAGGTCATATTGAATAGTGGTGGGCATCATACCCAGGGCGAAATCATGTGTTTTTTAAAAACGAACCCATTTCGTCTTTACGAGCGTATAGACAGGAGCTGAAAAACGTTCCGAACTAACTTGCGTCTCTGCGAGCCAAAGGCGAAGCCGCCCAGGGTTTTTTGCGCTGAACTACTGCCTCCCCTTCGGGTCGCAAAGACGAATAGTTCAAGATCATTCCAACGCCTTATTTGATCTTTTTTGTGATCATAATGTAAAAGGACGTTGAGCTTTAAGTTAGTTAGGGGTGTTAGCGAAGTAATAAGCGCGATTTACAATTAAAGTCAGAACTGGTTTGCTTCGCTAACGCTCGCAAAGACGGATTTATCTAACGTTTGCCAAGACGTAATTTCACACTCAGTGAGGTCATGTTGACTACTCATGATCTCGCCCTGTCCCATTAGCATTTGCCTTTTTGCTTGAAGTTCTTATATGATATCTTTTTTAATGGATATCATAATAATAAGGATATAGCGATAATGCTTGAAAAACGGCGTTATTATCATGTATTACTACTGGCTGCATTAACAACAGCCAGTTCTGTTGGATTTTGCCAAGCTTACGTTGAGCCAGGTGAACAAACAACCTCATTTCCTTCCAACATCCTTGAATTATTTAAATCCTCAGGTGTTGCGACTTTAAGTTTGGGGCCTGTTTGGGAAGGTGCTGGGCAGACCCAAACGTTTTATTTAGCTCCGAATATTGAAAAAACGTATGCAGCGACGCATGCCTCGCATGCGCTGGTGGACGGGGAGATATTCTTAGGCATTCAAAAACCCATACGTGAGCGATTGGACGGCCAGATAGGGCTTGCGGTTGCAACAACAGGCAATGCATTGTTGTCAGGAAATATCTGGGATGATGCCGACTCATTGTTTAATAATTACACCTACAGTTATCAAGTCAGGCATACGCATGTGGCGATAAAAGGAAAATTATTGGCTGACAGGGGGTATGTGGTCACTCCATGGGTGAGCGCGAGTTTAGGGGTAGGATTCAACCAATCGCACGACTATAGCAATACCCCGACGCTCAGTGAGGCGGTGGTGATGTCTAATTTTGCAAACAACACAACGACGGCGTTTACATATACGTTTGGTGTTGGTGTAGAGCGGCATTTGAATTCGCACTGGCGTGCTGGCATGGGGTATGAGTTTGCTGATTGGGGCCGGAGTCAATTAAGCCGGGCATCGGGACAAACCTTAAACAGCGGTTTGTTGCTATCTCACTTATATACCAATGGATTTTTATTCAATCTGACTTATTCAGGTTAAGGGGTGTATTAACAAGACGACGCACTAGGCGATATACTGTTCATCGAAGTTTAAGTGGATTTTTTACAAATTAAACTAAAGAGTGTACAGGCGGTGCTGGTGCAATGATCGTAAGGGGATTTTTACGGTATGAAAACAAGGAGCAACTGGATAAATACAAAAAATTGTCGTGCTTGAAAAAAACATTAATCGATGCGTGAGCGATCAAGGCCAGGGTAACGACAAGCAGTTTATTGGTGTTCGAGGGGGATAGCGTTATGAACAGTGGTAAACATAGCTCTAGTCCTAGTGAGGCTGCTGCCCCTATTGTTTTGGAACACACAGGCTTTGATATCTCTTGGTTTTGGCCGTGTTGGATTGTATATTGCCAATCAAATGCATTAAATAATGTTGTTGCACTAACACAAATGATGCCACCTATATAGTGAGGTATAACAGAGCTAATGGGTGCATAAAAGCCGCGTAATAAAAAATATCCACAAGCAAGAGTGAATGTATAAGTGAGCTTTTTAAATAAAAGGTTTTTTTTATGTTGATTGGTTTCATGCTTGAATTGATATGCAACCAATAACAGATCATTGATGAGTAAGATTTGCATGCAGGCATGTCCCCACCATTCTTTTGTACCCATTCTGGATGTCGAACCATGAAGCCATTGAGCGGATATAAAATTGGATGCCCCCCATAAACAATCGCTAAGAACCTGTTGCATCGTTAATGGTGTTGTATCACAGGATTGTTGGATAAACGAGAGGCATTGTAACAGTAGCCGGCTTCCAAATAGCCCCCAACTTAACACAGTTATCGCGGGCATCATGGTCTCTATTACAGGCAACATGGGTGTAAAAACAGTTAAATTATCTTTTGCTCCAGCTGTAATTAAATATCGCATCCATAACCAATATAGACGTGTTTCATTCATTTGTGTTAGCACATGAATCCCTTCTTTTAAGAGTAAAGAAGCGATGGAGGTTTCAATAATTAGCTCGTGTTCTTCTTTTCGTTCAATGGTTTGCATGGTTAATGTCATTTGAATGTAGATGGGTATATTTTATGTGAGATACAAAAAAATGTGCTCCCTATTTTTTGCTTAAAATTGAACAAAAAATGTTTATTTGTTGTATTTAATGGTAATATCTTTTGTTTTAACTTAACTTTTAAGAATAAAATTCAATGAATCTTGATCGAATTGATGTGAAAATTTTAAAACTATTGCAAAATCAAGGGGATATCGCTAATTCTGATTTGGCAGAACGTGTTGGAATTAGTAAAACGGCATGTTGGAATCGCACTAAACGTTTGCGCGAAGAAGGGTATATTTTACATATAGGCGCTATTCTTAATCCGGATCAATTGGATTTATCCGTTTTAGTTTATGTGGGCGTCATTCTTGAGCGATCCAATGCAAATAGTTTTACGTTGTTTGAAGAAGCGGTACAAAAAGTGCCTGTGATTATGGAGTGTGTTTTATTAACAGGTGATTTTGATTATTGGATGAAAATTAGAGTCAAAGATATTCAGGCATTTAAACGGTTATATGCGAATGTTTTGTTATCTCTTCCAGGGGTGCAACAGTTACGCTCTTTTTTCACCCTAGGAGAGGTAAAGATGGATAAAGGCTTATTAATCGAGTGATGTATGGGATGATTGCCCGCTTGTGCGGGCAGGATCGTTTAGGCTTCATCTAAATATTTTTCAGCATCTAATGCGGCCATACAACCAAAACCTGCGGACGTAATGGCCTGTCGATACACATGATCAGCGACATCTCCACACGCAAAAACACCAGGAATGTTGGTGGCTGTTGCATTGCCTTGTAAGCCTGATTGAATAGTTAAATACCCATCTTGCATATCGAGTTGATCTTTGAATAATGCTGTGTTGGGGGTGTGACCAATGGCAATGAATACACCGTCTAAAGCCAGTTCTTGATGTGCGGAGGTTTTCATGTTGCGTAAACGAACACCTGTGACTTTAATGTTATCACCTAATACTTCATCTAAGGTGTGATCCCATATGATCTTAATATTGCCTGTGCGGGCTTTTTCAAATAATTTGTCTTGAAGTATTTTTTCAGAACGCAATGTATCGCGACGATGAATTAACGTCACACTTGCAGCAATATTCGATAAATACAACGCTTCTTCAACCGCTGTATTTCCACCACCAATGACAGCAACGTGTTTATTTCTATAAAAAAATCCATCACACGTAGCGCAAGCAGAGACGCCTCGACCTTGATAGGCTTTTTCAGAGTCTAAACCTAGATAACGAGCTGAAGCACCTGTTGCGATAATTAAAGCATCACAAGTATAGTGTTCGGTGTCGCCGTGTAAAACAAAAGGACGCTGTGTCAGGTCTGCTTTAATGATATGATCAAATATCATTTGTGTTTCAAAACGTTCTGCATGTTTTTGCATGCGTTCCATTAATGCAGGCCCTTGAAGACCCTCAACATCTCCAGGCCAATTATCGACATCTGTTGTGGTAGTTAATTGTCCACCAGGTTCTTTGCCTGTGATTAATACGGGATTTAAATTAGCACGAGCTGCATAAACGGCGGCAGTGTAGCCGGCAGGACCTGAGCCTAAAATGATCAGACGGTGGTGATTGCTTGCCTTCATCCTGTCTTCCTTCTTTGAAATTATGATAAGATGCAAATCATATGATAAAACACGATGCATGAACATACCTATGTCAAAACAACGCGCAGTTAATCAGGCCGACGCTTCGAATACAGGGTTGCCTCATTTTTTAGTTAAAAGCATTAGTGAAGGCAGTTTTATCATTGCATTCACGGCGGCTTTATTTGTATTGTTGTCATTAATGACCTATCACTCAACCGATCCTGGCTGGTCTCATCCAAGCCTTTCTTCGGCTCATGCATTAAATGCAGGGGGGCGCGTAGGTGCGTACATCGCTGATGCATTTTATTGGTTTTTTGGGTTTATGGCCTATTTATTACCGATTTGTTTTGCCTATCTAGCCTGGATTATGTCTCGTGACTATCGAGTTTTTCATATTTTACGCGTTGTGCATAAACCGGTTTTATTATTACGAAGCATGGGCATGGGATTATTGCTTACAGGAGGATGTGGTTTATTAAGTTTACAAATAACAACCGCCCCTGTGACGGATATATTTCACTCAGGAGGGCTGTTAGGTCAATTCATTGCTAACGTATTTAGCCATGCTTTAAATGTTCAAGGTGCAACATTATCGTTAGTTGCATTATTGCTTGTTGGCGTGACATGGCTTACGGGATTATCTTGGATACGAGTCACCGAGTTAATTGGCCAAGGTACTTTAATTGTTATGCAAAATGTGGTGCGGCTCTTGGTGTTTGGTCGTTGTAAATTGCGCTCACTATTAACACTTACTCATGCACGAATAGAAGAACATAAAAAAAATAGCGTCACCCAACGCGCGGAACGCCCTGTTATTCAGGTGAAGGTCAAAAAAGAAAAATCCTCCCCCCCATTACTTCCGAGTATCAATCCACCGATGATTGATGAAGAAAAAGCCCCATCCAAGCCATCGAAAACACCCAAAGAACCTGCGCCTTTTAGTGTTAGAGTCACAGGTACACTGCCAGGGTTAGGCCTATTGGATAAAGGTCAACCAGGTAAACCTATGGGGGGGTATGCGCATCATGAGTTAGAAGGCCTGTCTAGAGAAGTTGAACAACACTTACTTGATTTTGGTATTCAAGTGGATGTGGTTGCCGTTCATCCAGGGCCTGTGATTACCCGATTTGAATTACAATTAGCAGCCGGTATTAAAGTGAGTCGACTAACGGCTCTTGCAAAAGATTTAGCGCGTTCATTATCAGTTACAAGTGTGCGTGTTGTTGAAATTATTCCGGGAAAAACAGTGGTTGGTATTGAATTACCTAACCCAAATCGAGCCATGGTGTGCTTATCTGAGGTCTTATCTGCAGACGTTTATCAACAAGCCCATTCACCCTTAACACTGGCTTTAGGCGTGGATATTGCAGGCCACCCGATGGTGGTTGATTTAGCAAAAATGCCCCATTTATTGGTTGCAGGGACTACCGGCTCTGGTAAGTCAGTTGGAATTAACGCCATGATTTTAAGCCTGCTGTTTAAAGCAGGCCCTGATCAAGTGCGATTAATTATGGTTGATCCTAAAATGCTTGAACTGTCTGTGTATGATGGTATTCCGCATTTATTAACCCCTGTTGTGACTGATATGAAGGAAGCTGCAAGTGCCCTTCGTTGGTGTGTCGCTGAAATGGAGCGGCGATATCGATTAATGGCATCCCTTGGTGTGCGAAATTTAGCTGGTTTTAATTCTAAAGTAACCGAAGCGGCAGCAAATGGTATTTTACTCACAGACCCCGCATGGAAACCTACCGATTCGATGAGTGAGCAAGCACCTGCATTAGAGGCCTTGCCTTATATCGTTGTCATTATTGATGAATTAGCCGACATGATGATGGTTGTAGGTAAAAAAGTAGAGCAATTGATTGCGCGTATTGCACAAAAAGCACGAGCTGCAGGGATTCATCTAATTTTGGCTACGCAAAGACCCTCTGTGGATGTTTTAACCGGTTTAATTAAATCAAATATTCCCACTCGAATTTCATTTCAAGTGTCTTCTAAAATTGATTCACGTACTATTCTTGATCAACAGGGTGCCGAGCAACTCTTAGGCCACGGTGATATGCTCTTTTTAGCACCAGGAACAGGCGCGCCCCTACGCGTGCATGGTGCTTTTGTTGATGATATGGAAGTGCATCGCATTGCTGATGATTGGCGTGCACGAGGTGAGCCTCAATATATTGACGAAATTACGCAATTATTAACCGATCCTGGTGAGGGTGGGGCGTCTGAGGAAGGGCAGGCAACAGAAGAAGCGGATGCGTTATATGATCAGGCGGTTGAATTTGTGATGCAAACACGTAAAGCAAGTATTTCCTCTGTGCAACGTCGTTTTAAAATTGGATACAATAGAGCGGCTCGTTTAATTGAGGAAATGGAGCGTACAGGTCTTGTAGGTCCAATGGGAGGGGGTTTTCGCGACGTTTTAGTCTCATCTGGATCAGAAGGGGAATGATGAAAAAAATTATATGTTGTATTTTATTCTCTTGGTGTTCTGTTGGTATTTGTGATGATGCAAAAGACGCATTGCAAACTCGACTAAAAGCGATGCATACCATGACCGCTAAGTTTAATCAGGTAGTGTATGCAAAAAAAAGAGAATTATCGCGCTCTTCTGGTTTGATGGCTTTGGAGCGGCCTGGGCATTTTCGTTGGCAAACAGAGCAGCCAATGCCGCAATGGGTGATAGCCGATGGCAAGTACTTATGGGTTTATGATCTTGATCTAGAGCAAGTTACAGTTAAAAAGCAAGATAAAAATTTAGGCAGTACTGCAGCGTTATTTTTAAATCATTTTGATGACACGCTTACAAAGGATTTTACTGTTAGTGTACATACTGAAAATAATGCGGTTTGTTTTGATTTACAAGCAAAATCAAGTAAGGCTAATTTTCAACGCATGACGTTAACGTTTAAAGGCTCGGAGTTAGTCGGCATTGGGTTGTTTGATCAATTAGGTCAATATACTGATATTCATTTAACTCACATTAAAACAAATATTGCAGTAGAAAAAACGTTATTTCAATTTAAACCTCCCAAAGGTGTTGATGTGGTGGAACAATGATTTTGACACCACCCTTCGCTGAATTGCTTAGACCTAAGGTTTTATCTGATGTGATTGGCCAACGTCACTTGTTAGGTGAGGGTAAACCGTTGCATTTAGCGTTTGACTCCGCTAAACCGCATTCAATGATCTTATGGGGGCCTCCTGGCGTTGGAAAAACAACACTAGCTCGGTTAATGGCAAATGCATTTGATGCGGAATGGATTGCATTATCCGCTGTGTTTTCCGGTGTAAAAGATATTAGAGCAGCGGTTGAAACAGCGCAAAGATATCAAGCTGCAAATCGACATACATTATTATTTATTGATGAAATTCATCGTTTTAACAAATCCCAACAAGACGCGTTATTACCCTTTGCCGAATCAGGCTTATTTACCTTCATAGGAGCGACTACAGAAAATCCTTCTTTTGAAGTAAATAAAGCCTTATTATCACGCGCCCAAGTTTATGTATTGCACTTGTTAAACGAGGATGAATTAAAACAATTACTGCAGCGTGCCCAGCAGCA
>CAZNVR010000019.1:13069-14954 GCA_964576655.1 uncultured Legionella sp.
GTATCTCATGTTTTTTCGTTTGATAGTGAAGCCGAAGAGATTTTGATTGCCTATGCCGATGGTGATGCTCGTCGCCTGCTTAATTTGTTTGAGCAACTCAGCCATGCTGCAACAACAGCATCTCTTCGTGTGATTGATGGTAAATTTGTTCGCAATGCACTAACATTAAATTCACACCGTTTTGATAAAAATGGTGATTATCTTTATGATCAGATTTCAGCGTTACATAAATCGGTTCGAGGGTCTGATCCGGATGCTGCATTGTATTGGTTGTGTAGAATGCTAGAGGGTGGTGTGGATGCAAGTTATTTAGCCAGACGCATTGTTCGAATGGCTTGGGAAGATATTGGCTTGGCTGACCCACGAGCCTTACAAATTGCTAACGATGCAGCAACTACATATGAGCGTTTGGGCTCGCCTGAAGGTGAGTTGGCCCTTGCTCAAGCTGTTATTTATTTGGCGATTGCTGCAAAAAGTAACGCCGGTTATAACGCCTATAAACAGGCTATGGCATTTGTTAAAAACGATAAATCTCGTGAGGTTCCACGACATTTACGCAATGCGCCTACAGCATTAATGAAACAATTAGGGCATGGACAAGCATATCGATATGCTCATGATGAACCGCATGGTATTGCAGCAGGGGAAAATTATTTTCCAGAAGGCGTGAGCGCTCCCAATTGGTATCTGCCTGTAGAGCGTGGTCTTGAGCGCAAAATTGCAGAAAAAATGGATTTTTTAAAACGCCTTAATTCAAAGGGATTGGAATGAGTATAAAAAATAAGGCTGTTAAAGTACTCAAAAAATGCAGTATGCCATTTGCAATTGCTTTTATTGTGTTAGCGATTGTTTTTAGCCTGTTTAGAGCACTTACTCCTTGGGCTAAGCAATATAAAGGCAATGTTGAGCAGCATTTATCTACGTTGTTAGGACAACCTGTTACTATTCATAATCTTGAAACCAGTTGGTATTGGTTTGAGCCGGTTATCAAAATGGACCAAGTGGTCTTGTCGGATAAAAAAGACCATGTGTTAAAATTAAATAAGTTATTAGTGGGCATTAATTTATTTAGCTCACTCTTGCATTGGCAAATTGAGCCTGGTGTTTTATATATTGATGATGTGCATTTAACGTTGCGCCAAGAAGGCAATCATTGGGATATTGAGGGCCTTCGTCAAGATCAACAAGCGATGTCGATTGAAACGGATTCTTATTTACAAATTGTGGGTTGGATATTAGCACAACAAAAAATTGTTATTAAAAATGTATCGGTTATGGTTCACCTTACCGATGGTACAACGATTCCTCTTACGGATATTAATCTAACAACGCGTTATGCATATGGACATTATCGTGTAAAAGGAACGGCTCGTCTTGCTCAAGTCAAATCAACAGAACTTGCTATTATCGCTGATATGGAGCTAGATCCTCACGCGTTAAAAAAGATCAGTGGACATGCATATGTATCCATTAAACATTTTTTACCAACCCAGTGGCAAGGTTTTTTTCCTGACACCTCTTATCATATTAAACAAGGCGAAGGGGATGTTGAATTGTGGCTGGATTTAGTGAAAGGACATTTTTTTTCGCTTCAATCAACACTTCATTTCACACAATTGGTTTGGACTCAGGATGGAAAACCTAAACGTCACGTGATGGAAAACCTTCAGGCGAATTTAGCCTGGAGAACAACAGCCCAAGGTTGGAAATTAACAGGTGATCAAATCAACTTGTCTTTAGATGGCATGGTTTGGCCTGAAAATACCTTGCAACTCGATTATAAAAAATCTGATGATAGCTATCATGCCTTTTTAAAAGCATTGTCTATTGAGTCCTTATTAGCCACAAGCATTTCATGGCCTGAAAGCATGCATGCATTACTTGC
>CAZNVR010000019.1:14964-16156 GCA_964576655.1 uncultured Legionella sp.
AAGGCATCCCAAAGGCGATTTGTCTGCAACCCAATTGGTTATTAAGGCTAAAAAACTTGATTATGTTTTAACACGCTTTTCAAATTTGGGCTGGAAAGGACAAGGGAATCTTCCGTCAGTTAATCAAATATCAGGTGTTTTATATTGGCAGCCCACAGAAGGTCATTTGGAATTAGATGGCGAAAATACGTTAATTGCATTTAAGGGTTTACCTGCGGTTTCATTTGAGCAATTAAATGCAGCATTTGATTGGAAACAATTGACCAATGGTTGGCGAGTGAGCATGGATCGGTTTGTATTGAGTCGTCCTGACTTGGTATTGAGTGCTCAAGGTGTTGTCGATGATCCATTCTTACCTTCTGCTAATGTACGTTTAACCGCAGAATACTCAGCAAGTGATGCCAAACACTGGTTAAATTATATACCCGATCATGTGTTAAAGCCGAAGTTTGATGAGTGGTTAAAACAAGATATAAAACGCATTGGCAAAGCAACAGGACGATTGGTTATTAATGGCCCATGGGCTGATTTTCCTTTTGATAAACGAGCGGGTGACTTTTCAGTAAATAATTATGTTACAGGCGTTGATTTATATTTTGGTAAAGGCTGACCAATTACGAAAAATATTGATGCACATGTGTTGGTAGATAAACGTATGTTGGATGTGAATATTACTCAAGCTTATTTAAAAGATATTTTAGTTGATAAATTAAGTTTAGTGGTTAATGACATTGGTTTGGGTAAAGAGGCATTGCTTATTCATAGTGATATCACAGCCTCTGCGGAAAAAATTAAATCTTATCTTTTTGCCTCACCCATAGCGTCTCGTTTTTCAAAATGGAAAATGATGGATGTTGATGATTCATTAGGCCTTGATTTACGTCTTGAAATACCGTTGTATCCTGAAAGTGATCACGTGCTTGCTCGAGGGGTTTTAACCTTTAAAGACAATAAAGTGATATTACATCACGGATTAAAAGACATCTCCTTGGATAAAGTATCCGGGCCGTTGCAGTTTGATGAATATGGCGTGACTCAAAGTGAATTAACAGGCGGACTAGCAGGGGATCCCATTTCTATTCAAATTCAATCCATTCGTAAGCCTAGCTCTTTTGTTGAGATTAAAGTTAATGGCAGCACGAGCATTGATTTGTTGAAAGAAAAATTTTCACTTCCAGCATTACAGTTAATG
>CAZNVR010000020.1:0-9232 GCA_964576655.1 uncultured Legionella sp.
GCACACCGTACCTAAAACTAGGCTTCCTGCTATAAAACGTTAGCTGAGCAAGACGTATCATCTAGTTTTATTTTAGTCGACAGAAAGCCAAAGTGCAAATTTTTATTGAAAATTTTTAGTACATTTTTATATTTTGGTTTACTATTTTCAAAACAGAGTGTGATAGGAGAGGTTCGTGTATTCGTTAATTCGTCCGTTTTTATTTAAAATTAATCCGGAACGAGCTCATCATTTGGCATTATCGTTATTGCAATACCTGCCGATACATTTGAATTTGCCAAACACCAAACCTGTATCTGCTATGGGACTGTCATTTCCACATGCCGTGGGATTAGCCGCAGGTCTTGATAAAAATGGTGAGTACCTTGATGGATTAGCAAAGCTTGGGTTTTCGTTTATTGAAATAGGTACGGTAACAAAGCATGCTCAATCAGGTAATCCAACACCGCGTTTATATCGCCTGCCACAGGCTAATGCCATCATTAATCGTATGGGATTTAACAATCAAGGCGTAGAGGCATTATTAAATAATATCGATAAAGCCGAATATCAGGGGATTTTAGGAATAAATATTGGTAAAAACAAAGACACACCACTGAATCAAGCTGTTAATGATTATTTGTATTGTTTACGCAAAGTCTATTCTAGAGCATCTTATGTGACCATTAATATATCTTCCCCTAACACGCTTGATTTACGACAATTACAGCAAGGTGAATATTTTCTTGATTTAATTAAAAGCCTTAAAAATGAACAACTCATTTTGTCAGAATTATACAAGCGCTATGTGCCGTTGGTTGTAAAATTATCTCCTGACGAAGAGGATGACACACTTAAAACGATGGCAGACGTTATTTTAGCGCATCAAATAGATGGAATAATTGCCACAAACACCACCTGTGCACGGCATCAGGTTCAAGGCCTTGAGCATGGGGATGAAATAGGTGGGTTAAGTGGACAACCATTGATTGAACGCTCAAATGCATGTTTGCACGTGTTAAAACAAGTGGTTGGTCAGGATGTGACATTAATTGGTGCAGGAGGTATTGCAAGTGTTGAGACCGCTCGAGATAAAATAGCTGCGGGTGCTGATTTATTACAAGTCTATACGGGATTAATTTATCAGGGCCCAGGATTAATTAAAAGTATATTAGCGGAGCTTTAGGGTAATCGCTCGTGGGTTATCAGATCCTGCTCATCACAGCAATGATGTCTTGAGTGGGGAGAGATTATTTGTACTATGATCTTGCATTTCAATAGGCAGACTAACCTCTGTTTGATTGTCATTTTCTTGTTGTTTATTAGTACGAAGTACTTTTTTGAGACGAAAGCCTCCAAAATATGAATATGTTGGGAGATTATCTATACTTAACGGCTTTTCTAAGCTGCGTTGATTAACAAGATCTGTTGCTCTAGACATAAACGTTGGATCTTGTCTTAAATGCTCAGGTATCTCGGACATTAAAGAAGCCAAGAAAATATGCAATGGTGTGTTGTTACTCTGAGGTGCTCCATATTGAATCTTTGTCAGTATAAATTCAGGATTATCATTGACGTCCATACCAACACAAATTGAAGTATTTTTTTCTGTTTTTATCAACTCAATCATAAAGGCAAGATCATCGGTTAATTTTTTTTGTAAATAACGAGATACATCACAAGGTTTTATCATTTTTTTTGCGCTTAACAATAAATCATAAGAACTATAGACAACTGTAATGCTAGTCTTTTCTATGGGGTGCTCATTGGACGGAGCAAACGGAGCATACACCTCATTCAAAAAGGCTTTATTTGCCTTAAAATTATTGTGTGTGTAATAGATAACCTTAGAATAGGGTTCTCTTTCTGTTATTATTTTTGGAGCAAGAGTATTCGCTTTTACATAAGTCACATTTTTTGTTTTAACTAGTGTGAGCATAAACTGTGGGTTTGCTATTAGCTCAGCTGATGCTTGCTCAAGCACGTTAATATTTATAGTCTTTGCCACTAAAAACATAAATTCAGCATCGTTTTTTAATTCATTCGGGCAGAACGTTAAAAAACGATGAGATCTCAATTTTTCGTCGTCGGTGTTGGTTAGCCAATTGTAAATAAACTCAGGTTCATTACGTAACGCGCAGGGTATGTCTTCTAAACCAATTAATTGATGATTTAATGCGTATATAAATGACTCTGGATGTTGTTGAATAAGGGATTGAAGCGTGAGAGACGGATCAGACGAAGCTAATGTTTCAAAATCATCTGCATTAAGCCCCCACATTGCTTCTATATGTTTTAAGGCATGAATAAATGAAGCGTCATTTTTTTTGCATAGATGTAGCATTGCTTTGTCAATAACAGGATTAGGAAGTTTTAACGCGGTTTTATATGCCATCATTTGGTTTAGAAATTTAGTATAATTTACTATATGAGGATTATCTTTTAAATTTGCCGTCGCATGTGCTTCAATTGAAACGAGCATTTCAAGTGTATAGAAATCCAATGGGTGGATCTGGTTGATGTCTTTTAATAGGTTTAATAAGTTATCTGGTCTAAGATGTTGCTTTGCTGTATTAATAATAACTGGCAAGAGGTTGGTTTGCCTGCCTTGGTCTGGGTATTTATCCATGAAGCGTTGCTCAACCCAGTGTATCAGGTCATGATGAAGTGTGGGTGAGGTATACTTAGAGTAACTTTTAATGAGTTCTAAAATGTCTTGAGACGGTGTATTGGTTCTCTTTAATTTTTCTTCTAATGCTTTGGCAAAACTGTCTCTGTTTTCTATTTGTATCTGTTTTAGCTGCTCAGGAATATTGATAGACATTCCATTAAGTTCATTTTCATAATAGTGACTTAATGATGCTAGAATATTATTGATAAATAATGCCTGGATGTTCTCATCTATCTCGTTACGCTTCGTTGCGACAGTTAATTTAGACTCACTTTCAATGAGTTGTAAAATATCTTGAGGAGAAACATTCATTGTTTTTAATGTTTCTTTTAGCGTGTTGTCGAATTGAGTTAAGTTTTTTTTTGTAAAATTGGATAGTTTGCTGAGCAAGTCATCTAGTATCGCGAAAAAATCGTCCTGGTGTTTGCTATTTATCTTTTTTTCATAATAGTAAACCAATGATTCTATGATCGTATCGATTAATGACATTGAGCAGCGGCCTTTTCGGTCGATTATTTTCCTAAGTGCTCTTTTATTATGACATAATGAAGCAGGATGTCAATGATTGATCTTGATTGACTTTAAATCAAATTGTGGCCGTGATGCATGCATTTTTTACTTATTGGACGAGAGCTTTCTTAACCATTACAATACGAACTCAATACGTGGGAAATTTTAATGAGTTTGACGCATTTTACCTCAGATGTATATTCCGATTTGATGGTTCAAACATCACGTAAAAAGGCTTTGTTACGTGAAAGAAACTTAATTGTGTCTCATTATGGTTTTTTTCGTTTAGGCGACCAACCGGGTTTTTTTACTCCTTGGTGGGAGGAGCCTTGTGATGATGTCACCATGAACTTATCTGATGCCGTCAATGAGCTTTTATTTAAATCCGGTTTTAATTTATTGTTTATTGTGACAAATTGTTTGTTGACTCTTGCAATCCCGTTGACTCTGAATGATAAAAATTTTGATGAAATAATGCAAAAATGGGCGTCTGCTTTCGCTGGTGTTGCTTATTTTTCTGTTTGTTTTCTGATGGAGCTTGCGCTCTGCTCACTGTCTATACTGACTCGCTCATTGGCCTCTGTCATGCTAGGGTTTTGTTGCTCGGATGAAGATCATAGCGCCAATGGTTTTGTGCTATAATTAAACAATAACACCGTAGTGTCTTCTACTCTCTGTTAGCAATTATCCTTGAACAACGATTCATTTAAAACAGACTGGTTTCTCGGGGGCTATATGGCTAATGACGAGCTGGTTCTTTCTATTTACATCACTCATGGAGGCTCTGTCACAATTAAAGTGGCTGCGAATGTGTTTGCTCAAATGAGGCCGCAATTGCCTTTGCTGGTGCGTTACCAAGAAGAGGAGGGCGTTGAACGATATAACATACTCAATAGCCGCGATCTTCCTGCTGTGAATTTAACTCACAATTTACTTACGTTCAATGAATTGATTGCATTAATCCATCAGCTTAGTGTATTGGACCATGTGGATAAGCATCAGACGCTGTTATGTTGTGATGCTAATTTAGGTGTTCAAGCAGGGCATGATGTAACCAATACGGTTAATCATTTGTTGCATGAAATTAAACCACAATCGGTGGCTTTTTTTGCCAGTACGCCAGAGTGTGTAATCAATGCTCAAAATTATTTGGATGGTGGTTTTGTTGGTGATGAGCTATGTATTCCAAGTGAGGTGACTCACGGTTTTATTGCGGATAGAAAGGATTTATCTCAAGCCATAAGAGCTAACCCTTGTTTACCTGAATTAAAAAAAACGTTTCAAACCGACATAATCGATCAAAACAGCAGTCGCACAGTGTTGGGTATGAGTAAAAGCCACGATGAGTTAGACGCACCTGTATCCGAGGAGCTATCTAAAAAGCCGTTATCTTGCAAAGAAAAAAGCGTTTCATTCATGGGTGTATATAAGACCTTAAAAAATCTTAGGGTCTTTTCTCATGATAAAAAAATAAACCCAGATAACGATAAGGTGAATGACATGGATAACGTTGTATCAGAAAATAATAAATCCAAACCCAAGCCATGATCATTTGTTCATAAAGGTATCAATTTTTTATGGGTTCGTTTATACTTCGCACCAGATTTTCAAACCTTTCTTTGCCAAGGAGTTGCTGTGCTTGATTCTTTTGACCTAGATTGCAAGGCGATTAAGCCTTGTTCTGCCTGGATGCCATGGTTGGTTTGTTTATCCGCTGGGCTTTTTTTTCTTTATGAATTCTTTCAATTGAATTTATTTGACGTGATTAACCACCCTTTACGCAATGAATTTAATATTGACGCAGCACAACTGAGCTGGATGTCTAGTACTTATGTTTGGGCAAATGTACTTTTTCTTCTACCAGCCGGAGTTATTCTAGATCGAGTCTCCACTCGTAAAGTGATTATCGCTGCGATGTCATTGTGTGTGCTTGGTGTTCTTGGTTTTGCAATGACCCATACGTTTGTTTGGGCTACTTTTTTTCATGCGATTACCGGCATTGGCAATGCATTTTGCTTTTTATCGTGTGTTGTTTTAATTTCCAAATGGTTTCCTCCAAGACGTCAAGCTTTAGTCATCGGGTGTGTCGTGACTATGGCGTTTATCGGTGGAATGATTGCACATACACCACTTGCTTATCTATGTTCTCAATACGGTTGGCGTCATGCATTATTTATTGATGCTATTGTGGGAGGGCTTCTGTTAGCATGGATTTTTTTTATTGTTAAAGACAAGCCATCTATCGAACCTGTAAAACATATCACAGCATCACAACCTGCATATCCTTCAGGTTTTTACCATGTATTAGCCAATCGTCAAACATGGCTTGCCGGTTTATATACTGCCTGTTTAAATTTACCTATCATGGTGTTATGTGCCCTTTGGGGAGCGAGTTATTTACAAGAAGCGCATCAGCTTAGTGCCATTTCTGCGAGTAATGTGGTTAGTTTAATTTTTATGGGTAGTATTTTGGGTTGCCCATTGGTAGGTTGGCTGTCTGATCGTTCAGGACAGCGTAAACCCTTAATGCTTGCAGGTGTAATTGCAACCATGTTAACGCTAGCTCCTTTATTTTTGAATATTGCTTTGCCAGAAATCGTGTTAAGTATCTTATTCTTTGCATTAGGTTTATTCACGAGCACTCAAGTGATTGCCTACCCATTGATTGCTGAAAGTAATCGTGATGAAAATACGGGGGTAGCAACCGGTGTTGCCTCCGTTATTATTATGGGTGGAGGTGGTTTAGGCCAAGTCTTGTTTGGTGTATTAATGCATCGACATGCAGGTATTGTAACCCAACATTACACCATGGCCGATTTCCAATTTGCCATGTGGATTTTTCCCATTGCAACAGTGATTGCATTAACAGCTATTATATTGACGAAGGAAACGTATTGTGAGCGTTTTGACAGGAGTGGCCGTACCGATGCTTGATGAGTCTCAAAGTGCTTCTTTAACAAAGAAGTCACTATTTTTACCTTGGCTGGTGTGCATTGCCGCGTCATTATTTTTCTTTTATGAGTTTATTCAAGGAAATATGTTTGCATCGATTGCAGACAATATTATGCAAGACTTTCATATCCAAGCGAATCGAATGACCTGGTTGTCTAGTATTTATTATGCCTCAAATGTCATGTTTCTATTTATAGCAGGCTTTATGCTCGATCGCTTTTCGAGCAAAAAAATCATTTTAATTGCTATGCTGTTGTGTGTTGTAAGTACATTTGTTTTAGCCCATGCACATTCGTTTTATTTGGCCTTGTTTTGTCGATTTATTACAGGAATTGGTAGTGCGTTTTGCTTTTTAGGCCCGATACGTATTGCTTCTCGCTGGTTTGCTCCCAAGCAAATGGCATTGGTGACAGGCGTTATCGTAACTATCGCTATGACAGGAGGTATGTTGGCTCAATATCCATTAACTCAATTGGTTCTGCAAGTGGGTTGGAGGCATGCTTTGGTTATGGTTGCGTGGTTAGGTATTGCCATGCTGATTGTGGTGATGTGTTTTGTGAAAGATAAGCCTCGTCATGTAACGGAGGTCAGTCGTGTTCACATGAGTCTAATGGCTCAGGCAAAACAAGCTTGGTTTAATTCGCAAACCATTCGCGCTGCGTTATACACCAGTTTAATGAATATGGCCGTTGCAGTTTTTGGGGCCATGATGGGCTCACTGTATTTAATGCAACGTTTAAATGTAGATAAATCTGATGCAGCCATGGTGAACTCAATGTTGTTTTTAGGTGCAATTATCGGAGGACCTGTCATTGGTTGGTGTTCTGATAAATTGGGTTTAAGAATATTACCGATGAAAATAGGTGCATTGGCTTCATTTGCCGTGTTATTAAGTATTCTGTATTTACCCGTTTCATTAGGTTTGATGGCGGTATTATTCTTTTTATTAGGCTTTTTTACAGCCTCTCAAGTGATTAGTTATGCTTTTGTAGCAGAAAGCAGCTTGCCTGTGTTGACGGCAACAGCCGTTAGTTTAGTGTCTATTTTAACACAAGGTGGTTATATTGTTTATCAAAACGTATTCAGTATGATCCTGACATGGCATGGACAAGCGCAATCTTTAAACGGCATTCCTGCTTACACGTTATCTGATTTTCAAACGGCAGCTATTATTTTACCTATAGGATTATGTTTAGCATTGTCTGTAATCTATGGTTTAAAAGAAACCCATTGTCGACATGTACCGGTCGATTAATTAAATAGGAATAAATTAAAATGACTCTTGGGCGTGTTTGTGTATTGTTGATGGATTCTTTAGGCATTGGCGCAAGCCTGGATGCCCCAGCGTATGGCGATGCGGGTGCAAATACCTTTGGCCATATTGTTGAGGCGTGCAATAATGGACAATGTGATAAAACAGGCTTAAGACAAGGTTCTTTAACCATTCCTCATTTAGCACAGATGGGATTGTATCACGCAGCAATGGCTAGTTCTGGTTTTAAAATGATTGATTTAGAAACCTGTCCTACACCTACAGGACTATATGGTTATGCTGTAGAACAAAGTTTAGGCAAGGATACACCCAGTGGGCATTGGGAATTAGCAGGTGTTCCTGTTATGTCTCCATGGGGATATTTTCCTGATCAATCGTCTTGTTTTCCTCAAGAGTTAATAGAAACATTGATCAAACAAGGCCAATTATCAGGCATTCTCGGAGAAAAACATGCTTCTGGTACTGATATTATTACAGAATTAGGTGAGGAACATTGTTTAACGAATAAACCTATTGTTTATACTTCAGCTGATAGTGTATTGCAAATAGCCGCGCATGAAGAACATTTTGGTTTACAACGCTTGTATGATTTGTGCGAAGTTGCTCGTAAACTCGTTGATAAATATCAAGTAGGGCGTGTTATTGCCAGGCCTTTTTTAGGTGAGAAAGGTGCATTTTATCGTACGGCTAATCGACGTGATTATTCTACGTTGCCGCCATCAAAAACTTTATTAGATAACCTTAAAGATGCCGGTCGTGAAGTGTTTGCTATTGGAAAAACAGCAGATATTTTTGCTCATCAGGGCATGACGCAAACCATTAAAGCGGATGGTAATATGGCATTATTTGATGCAACATTAGATGCATTAAAAACAGCGCCTGCCGGTAGCCTTATTTTTACAAACTTTGTTGATTTTGATTCATCTTATGGTCATCGTCGAGATATTACAGGATATGCACATGCGTTAGAGCAGTTTGATGCACGCCTGCCTGCTTTAAACCAATTGTTGCATGCGAATGATATTGTTGTGATTGTTGCTGATCACGGGTGTGATCCCACGTTTCCAGGCTCTGATCATACCCGAGAGCATATTCCCGTGCTGGTTTCAGGACCTAATCTTCAAAGTCAATTTATTGGGCGACGCGACACATTTGCTGATGTTGGGCAAAGCATTGCGGAACATCTTGGCATATCCCCATTGTTGCATGGAGTATCTTTCTTTTGAATATACAAGGGGGCTTTCCGCCAGAATTTATTGCTTACTGTGCAAATTTACAACTAAAGCTAACCTCGTTACGTAAAGAAGTGTTCTATGTTTTGTGGGGCGCTGATAAACCGTTAAAAGCGTACGAAATTCTAGATAACTTATTAAAAATAAAACCCAATTCTACACCACCTACGGTTTATCGAGCGCTGGATTATTTCGAGGCGAAAGGCCTTGTGCATAAAATAGAGTCTATTCAAAGTTATACGGTTTGTCGTGAGCCACATAAGCAATTGCCTTCAGAAATCTTAATGGTGTGTAGTGATTGCCATCAGGTTGTTGAAATATATGAAGCAGCAGTACAAGAACTGTTTGCTAGTTTAGCTCATGCTAATTATTTTCAATTAAGGCAGGATGCCATTGAATTAAAGGGAACGTGTCAAGCGTGTCTTGCTTAATTGTAATCGCCACCATTGATTTTTAAATTATCATCCCCACGTACAGTATATATTTTCATGACAAGCCTGATTCAATAACAAAGCTTGTATGTGAAAAACATTAATTTTAAATATAAAGCGAGGATTTACTTTGGAACAATTTCGCGGAACGACCATTTTATCGGTCAGACGAGGCAATAAAGTA
>CAZNVR010000020.1:9242-15960 GCA_964576655.1 uncultured Legionella sp.
TTATGAAAAGTAACGTGCGAAAAGTCCGTAGAATTTATAAAGATAAAGTCATTGCAGGTTTTGCAGGAGGCACGGCCGATGCGTTTACGTTATTTGAACGGTTTGAAAGTAAGCTGGAAATGCATCAGGGACATTTGGTTCGTGCGGCAGTTGAATTAGCTAAAGATTGGCGTACGGATAAGTTTTTACGTCGATTAGAAGCCTTGCTTGCTGTTGCAGATAGTAAAGCCTCTCTTATTATTACCGGCAATGGCGATGTGATTGAGCCTGAAGAAGGTATTATCGCGATTGGGTCAGGTGGGTCTTATGCACAGGCTGCCGCTCGTGCATTATTAGCTAATACCAAACTATCTGCTAAAGAGATTGTGAAAAAAAGTCTTAATATCGCCGGTGATATTTGCATTTACACGAATCATAATTTAACCATTGAAGAACTGGATAGCGACTGTGAATGATCATAATTTAAAAACAATGACAGTAATGACTCCTCGTGAAATTGTTGAGGAGCTTGATCGATTTATTATAGGGCAAGATTCGGCCAAACGTGCTGTTGCCATTGCTTTACGTAATCGTTGGCGCCGAATGCAAATTGCAGATGATGCATTGCGTGATGAAATTATGCCTAAAAATATTTTAATGATAGGGCCAACAGGTGTTGGAAAAACTGAAATTGCCAGACGTTTGGCTAAATTGGCTGGCGCACCTTTTATCAAAGTTGAGGCGACTAAATTTACAGAAATAGGTTATGTTGGTCGTGATGTTGATTCGATTATTCGTGATTTGGCCGATATTGCTATTAAACAAGAACGTGAGCATGCGCTTAAAAAAGTTCAACGCCCTGCAGAAGATGCCGCAGAAGAGCGTATTTTAGATATTCTTTTGCCATCAGCTAGACATGTTACATCTGATGAAAAAGATACATCTACGCGTCAAATGTTTCGTAAGCAATTACGCGAAGGTTTGTTGGATGACAATGAAATTGAAATTGAATTGATTGCCGCCCCCATTGGTGTAGAAATCATGGCGCCTCCCGGAATGGAGGAAATGACGAATCAATTACAAACCATGTTCCAGCAAGTAGGTACTAACCGAACCAAATCACGCAAGTTGCCTATTCGTAAAGCGATTAAGATTTTAACAGAAGAAGAAGCTGGAAAATTAATCAACGAAGAGGATATCAAACTTCGTGCAATTGAAAGTGTTGAACAAAATGGCATTGTGTTTATCGATGAAATTGATAAAGTCGCTAAACGAGCTGATCAAGGAGGCGATGTATCGCGTGAAGGTGTGCAGCGTGATTTATTGCCTTTAGTCGAAGGTACCACTGTTTCAACCAAATATGGAATGATTAAATCAGATCATATCTTATTTATCGCATCCGGTGCTTTTCATGTGGCAAAACCTTCAGATTTAATTGCTGAATTACAAGGTCGATTACCCATTCGAGTTGAGCTAACTGCATTAAGTGCAGAAGATTTTGTTCGTATTTTAACAGAACCTAATGCATCGTTAACAGAACAATACATTGCACTGATGCAAACAGAAGGGTTGCAATTAGCGTTTGATGAATCGGGCATTCGTCGTATTGCAGAAGTTGCATGGCAGGTGAATGAAAGCACAGAAAATATTGGTGCGCGACGTTTGTATACAGTCATGGAGCGTTTACTCGAGCTTGTTTCATTTGAAGCAACAGATAAATCAGGCGATACAGTGACTGTGGATGCAAATTATGTGCAAGCGCATTTAGGTCAATTGGTTACCAATGAGGATTTAACACGCTACATTTTATAGGATGTTTTCATGTCAAAGCCATATGTACTTATCTTGTATTATTCTCGTACGGGATCTGTTGCACAATTAGCACAATATATTGCTCGTGGTGTTGCCCGAGTCGATGGTATAGAGGCACGTATACGTACAGTGCCTCCGGTGTCTACAACCTGCGAGGCCGTAGATAAAGCTATTCCTGATACAGGTGCGCCTTATGTCACGCTGGATGATCTGCGTGAATGTTCAGGGCTTGCATTAGGTAGCCCTACACGATTTGGTAATATGGCAGCACCCATGAAATATTTTCTAGATAATACTTCGTCGTTATGGTTAGCAGGTGACTTGGTAGATAAACCAGCGTGTGTTTTTTCATCATCAGCATCAATGCATGGAGGTCAAGAATCAACGCTGTTAAGCATGATGCTCCCGTTATTACATCATGGTATGTTATTGCTCGGTTTACCTTTTACACAACCCTCGTTAAATACAACACAAACAGGTGGAACACCGTATGGCGTGACACATGTTGCTGGCATTAATAATGATAATCCTTTAAGTGTTGATGAAATGACTCTTGCAAAAGAACTTGGTGCCCGGTTAGCTCGAATTGCTCTGATAAGGTCATGCCATGAAAGTCATTAGTTTTAACGCCAATGGTATACGGTCTGCTGCAAAAAAAGGATTTTATGAGTGGTTAAGCTTGCAACAAGCGGATTTTGTTTGTATTCAAGAAACAAAAGCCCAGACCCATCAATTAATTCTTGATGAGATCTATTTCCCTAAAGAATATCATTGTGAATATTATGATGCTGTAAAAAAAGGTTACAGTGGTGTTGCTATTTATGCCCGTCAAAAGCCAGAACAGGTCATTAAAGGGTTAGGGTTTGATTATTGTGATACGGAAGGTCGTTATATTCAATTTGATTATAACACGTTAAGTGTTATTTCTCTTTACTTGCCATCAGGTACAAGTGGTGATGCACGTCAAGTTGTTAAATATGATTTTTTAGCTCGCCTCGCTGAACATTTATTGGCATTAAAAGCAGAGGGGCGCGAATTAATTATTTGTGGGGATTATAATATTGCCCATAAACAAATTGATATTAAAAATTGGCGTGGTAATTTGAAAAACTCAGGTTTTTTACCCGAAGAGCGGGCATGGCTTGATCGGTTATTTGGTGAAATGGGCTATACAGACGCGTTTCGTGTTAAGAATAACTCAGAAAATGAGTATACCTGGTGGTCTAATCGAGGACAAGCTCGTGCAAATAATGTGGGTTGGCGTATTGATTATCAGGTCATTACACCCGGTTTAGTGCCGCATGTACAAGACGTAAGTATTTACAGAGATACCCTATTTTCTGATCATGCTCCATTATTAATCGAATATGAGAGGATTTTTTAGTGTTTAAACTAGCTAGTTGGAATGTAAACTCTTTAAAAGTACGTTTGGAGCAAGTGCTTTTATGGCTTGAGTCATCTTGTGTTGATGTTTTAGCCTTGCAAGAAACAAAAATGACCGATGATCAATTTCCTCTCAATGCATTTATTGAGCGAGGGTTTCACGTTGCTTTTTCTGGTCAAAAAACTTACAACGGTGTGGCTATTATTAGTCGTTATCCAATTCAAGATGTGGTGATGGATATTCCTGATTTAAAGGATCCTCAGCGACGAATTTTAGCGGCAACCATTGGTGATATTCGTTTGATTAATTTATATGTCCCTAATGGTGCTACGGTCAGCTCTGATAAATATGAATATAAATTAAGTTGGCTTCCTCATGTAACAACGTTTATTAAAAATCAACTAGGTCAATACCCAGAGTTAGCTGTGGTTGGAGATTTTAATATCGCACCTGAAGATAGGGATGTTCATGATCCTATTGCGTGGGAGGGATCTGTTTTAGTGAGTCCATTGGAGCGTCAGGCTTTTAATGAGTTATTGGCTCTAGGTTTGTTTGATAGTTTCCGTAACTTTCCTCAAGAAGATGAATTATTTAGTTGGTGGGATTATCGTGCTGCTGGATTTAGAAGAAACAGAGGGTTACGTATCGATCTGATTTTATTAAGTGAAGCACTGAATAAACAATGCGTGGTGAGTGCGATTGATATCGAACCTCGACGTGCCGAACTGCCCTCTGACCATGCTCCTGTTTGGGTTGAACTTCAGCGTTAAGATACAGGAGACATTTGTTGTTTTGTTTGTTCAAGTTCATCTTTAAATGTTTTTAAAAAATGCACCTGTTCTTTATGCTTTAAGTAGGCGATCGGTGCAAAGAAACGTGGAGTATGAGCGATATCCTGTGATTCCAAGGCTGTTTTAATGGAGTGAGAGACCTCATGAGAAAAGTCGTTAATTTCTTTTTCTGAGGTATTGTTTGCTAATACAGGAATTTTTTTACATACGCTTTTACCGTCAAGCTGTATACGGTTTAATGCAATGTTTAATGTTTGATTGGTTGTAAGCGCGGGATTACTATGAATATCATACCATTCTAGTGTTAAATCCCTGCTTCTGGTTGCATTGATTTGTCGATGATTTTTATCCATATCACTTAGTTTTGTTAATCCTGCATACTCTTTTTCTTTTTCAAAACAAGCTTTGATTTCTTCAACATAATAGTTACGGACTTTTGTCGCGTTGTCTATATTGTCAAAGCTTTTAATCATGCCGTCATTGACCTGGTATTCTGGAATATTAAATTGACCTCCAAATTGTTGTATATGAAGGTGATTGTAAATTGCATTTTTAGCGACAACATAACAACTTGTTGCAAGCAATCCTACATACAATGTGGGTATGAGTAGGAATAAAAAAGCAACCTCAGGAATCACAAAGGATGATAATAGTGCGGCAGTCAGAATAATTACAGCGGAAACGATTAATAAAGGGGTTAATGTTCGAATGATCTGCCAAAAAAGATTTTGCTCTTTATTAATTGCAAAATATTCGATGAGTATAGGCATGAATGGTTGAATCAATTTAAAAAAGAACGTTTTTGTTTCAGCAACATAATTCATCATGCGAAAATAATTGATGAGATCAAATGCTGCTAACCAGGATGATTCATTTTGGGTTGCAAAACCGATGGCTTGCAGAAAAGCATGGGCGTCTGCTATTTTGTATATTAAATCAAAAAAACTTTTTGCTTCTTTTTGCTGGGATAAATAAGCGAATGATTCCTGGCACATATCAAACATGAATGTTGAGTTATTCATAAATAACGATTGGGTTTTACTTACATCCATATTTTTTTTAATATAATTTGCTAGAGCGGTTTCAAAGTTAATGAACCACGCGTCATTTAAGAGTTGTATATTTAAGCACGTTTTTTGTTGATCAAAAAAAAGTTGAAAATTCAATTGGTTGGAATATGCTTGAGCATAAAAATCAGCGTATTTTGTCAGTAGATTTAAACACAAGTCTTTATACTGTTCTGTTTTTGCGTTATTTTCTTTGACTTGATTTAGAAATGCATGTCCTACTACAAATTCAATTTGAATGCGATAATATTGAATATATTCTTGACGAGATTTATTTGTACCCAGCCCTAACCATGCAAGCAGATTATTTTCCCCTTGTTGAATGGCATTTGCAGCTTCGTTAAGAATGCCTGTGACCTGCTGACCTTTTTCGCTGTGTTCGAAGGTATTGCGTAATGCTTCAGGTAACGATATATAACCCGGGATCATTTCATTCATCAAGTCTAAATGATTCATAACAAGCCCTTAAATCAATTTTTGCATATAATACTTCATTTATATTAAGTTAATATTAAATTGATCTAAAATTTTCTTTGTTGATTTTTATTTAAGATTAAAGATTGATATTTGTTCTTTGTAATCACGCTAAAGACAGGGGGCAGTTGCTTTAAAACCCAGGTTCTGGTATTGTTGTTCGTCATTTTGAGAGTATGGTGCTTTGCTATGTTTTCTATTAAAACATATGACAGAGTCGCGATATTCGTTATGTAATTATTGAGAGAGTGGTATTATGAAAGAGTCGATACATCCTGATTATAAAATTATCAATGTAACTTGTAGTTGCGGGCATGCATTTGAAACACAATCTACATTATGCAAAGATTTAAGCATTGAAGTGTGTGCAGAGTGCCATCCTTTTTATACCGGTAAACAAAAATTAGTAGATACTGGTGGACGAGTACAAAAATTCCGTGATCGTTATAAATCACGAATTGCAACACAACCAGACGCTTAATATCGTTTTTTGTAAAAAAAATGCGCAATTAACTTGCGCATTTTTTTTTAAAAATGGTTGTCCTCTACATGTATTTTTATATATGATTTTTATTGATGTATTTAATTTAAGAGAGCAAATGCTGTGAGTGTCAATGTCAATGATTTAAAACAAAGAGCACTGGATTATCACGAATTCCCAATACCAGGGAAACTTGCTGTCCATGTTACAAAACCAACCAATTCACAAGATGATTTGTCTCTTGCCTATACACCAGGAGTTGCTGAACCTGTATTGGCTATTGCTGAGCATCCTGAAGATGCTTATCGATATACGGCAAAAGGCAATTTGATTGCTGTCATGACAAATGGAACCGCAGTACTGGGTTTAGGTGATGTTGGTGCATTGGCTAGTAAGCCTGTGATGGAAGGTAAAGCCGTTTTATTTCAGCGTTTTGCTGGTATCAATGTGTTTGATATTGAAATTGATGCGGATGAGCCTCAAGATTTCATCGCGACTGCAAAACGAATTGCACCCACGTTTGGGGGAATTAATCTGGAAGATATTAAAGCGCCAGAATGTTTTGAAATTGAGTTAGCATTGATCGAGCAATTAAATATTCCAGTCTTTCATGATGATCAGCATGGTACAGCTATTGTTGTTGCCGCTGGATTGTTAAATGCCCTTGAATTACAAAATAAAAAAATATCTGAAGCCCGTATTGTTTGTATTGGTGCAGGTGCTGCCGGTA
>CAZNVR010000021.1:0-15613 GCA_964576655.1 uncultured Legionella sp.
AAATTCTGCAGTTGATGAAGATTCATCTACCGAAGGCAATGAATCTCCACTTGAAAGTTATTGTTTAAATCTGAATAAACGCGCTCGACTGGGAAAAATTGATCCTTTAATTGGGCGACATGAAGAAATTCAACGTACCGTTCAAGTGTTATGTCGTCGACGTAAAAACAATCCTTTGCTGGTTGGTGAAGCGGGTGTGGGAAAAACGGCCATTGCTGAGGGTTTGGCTAAGTTAATCGTTGATGGTGAAGTACCGGAAGCCATTAGCAATTGCGTGGTGTATTCACTGGATTTGGGTTCTTTGCTCGCAGGAACGAAATACCGCGGTGATTTTGAAAAACGTTTGAAAGCGGTATTAAAACAACTGGGTGAACAAGAAGCAGGAATATTATTTATTGATGAAATTCATACGATTATTGGTGCGGGAGCCGCGTCTGGTGGAGTAATGGATGCGTCTAATTTAATTAAACCATTATTAGCAAATGGTGAGTTAAAATGTATTGGCTCAACAACCTACCAAGAATACCGTGGAATTTTTGAAAAAGACCGTGCTCTGGCACGTAGATTTCAAAAAATTGACATTTGTGAACCAACTATTGATGAAACCTTTGAAATACTTAAAGGGTTAAGAGGACGTCTTGAAGAGCATCACGGTGTTAAATTTTCTGTTCCTTCATTAAGAGCTGCGGCTGAGTTATCAGCTAAATATATCAACGATCGTTTTTTACCTGATAAAGCGATTGACGTTGTTGATGAAGCAGGTGCGTATCAAAATCTCTTAACAGCAACGAAACGTAAAAAAATTATTTCGGTGACGGAAATTGAAAATGTAGTGGCTAAAATAGCACGAATTCCTGTTAAAAAGGTTTCTGCTCGGGACAGAGATACCATGCGAAATCTTGAGCGAGACCTTAAATTATTGGTTTATGGTCAAGATAATGCGATTACTGCTTTATCTTCTGCGATTAAATTGGCACGCTCAGGTTTGCGCGAACCAGAAAAACCTGTAGGTTGCTTTTTATTCGCAGGCCCTACTGGTGTTGGTAAAACAGAAGTTACAAAACAACTTGCAAATGTCTTAGGCATTGAGCTGTTACGATTTGATATGTCTGAATACATGGAAAAACATACCGTGTCACGTTTAATTGGTGCGCCTCCAGGATATGTAGGATATGACCAAGGTGGTTTATTAACCGAAGCCGTTACTAAACATCCTCATTCTGTTGTGTTGCTTGACGAGATTGAAAAAGCACATCCTGATGTGTTTAATTTGCTCTTGCAAATCATGGATCATGGTACTTTAACAGACACAAATGGACGACATGCGGATTTCAGACATGTCATTATGGTGATGACCAGTAATGCTGGTGCGAGTGAAATTAGCCGTAATTCAATCGGTTTTGAACAGCAAAATAATAGTAGTGATGGCTTGGATGCGATTAAGCGTCAGTTTAGTCCTGAATTTAGAAATCGCCTTGACGCCATTATTAACTTCAAGTCACTTGATGAAGAGACCATTGGCTTGGTTGTTGATAAATTTATTATGGAGCTTGAAGAGCAGTTGGCGAATAAAGGTGTGTCATTAAGTGTTAATCAAGAAGCTAGAAACTGGTTAATTGAGCATGGTTATGATAAGGCAATGGGCGCTCGTCCTATGGCTCGTTTGATTCAGGAAAACATCAAAAAACCACTTGCTGATGAGTTATTGTTTGGTAAGTTAGCCAATGGCGGTCATGTAACATTGGTGACAAAAGATGGCAAGTTATATTTTGATAACCAGGATCATCGCGAAGGGGTTTGCTAAGCGCTGTTGCTGCCATCGACATACATCGACGAGGTCGCGGTATGTTGATGGCAGATTGCTGTAGAACAATATGTCCTAAGATTTTTCTTCTTTTTTTGCCTGTTTTTTTAATTGTTTTGCTTTATAGAATTGTTCAATTGACAATACATCGACAGGAGCAACTGTTGATATTTGTTTAAAATAAAGTGATTCAATAAATTTGGATAAGGGTTCTTTCCACTCTACGTCTTTATGATTATCGATTCTGTCAAATTTTTTAGGATTAAGACCTAACTCCCGAGCCATTTGAATTTGTGTATGCGTTAATTGATGTTTTTTTCTAGCATCAACCCATGCTTGAAGTTTTTCGGGAAGTTTTGTTGTCATAGATTGCCTTGTATTAAATTTCATGCAGGAAATTATACATAGGTTTTAATTTCGTTACAAATTGTGAGTAAATTGTGATTTTGATCAAGAGCGTTTGAGGCTTACAATTCATTGTATATTTAGTTAGAATTCATAGATGAAATCTTAACTAGTTAAACCATGTTAACTGTTATAATTATTGCAAAAAATGAACAACTAAATATCAGACGCTGTCTTGAGTCTATAGCCTGGGCTGATGAAATTATTGTTCTGGATTCAGGAAGCAGCGACAATACAATTGAAATAGCGCGTGAATTCACTGATAACGTATTTTCAACCGACTGGCAAGGCTATGGTGTTCAAAAACAACGTGCTTTAGAGCGAGCAACAAGTGACTGGATTTTAAATCTTGATGCGGATGAATCTGTTGATGAAACGTTGAAACATCAGATTATAGACATTATGGCATCGGATGTTGTTGATGCATGCCGTATCCCTATCCAAATGTATTTTTGTGGTAAGCCGTTACATTTTTCCTCAAGCCCAAAACGCCATGTTCGTTTATTTAAACGCGAAGGCGCTTTTTATAGTCCTGATATTGTGCATGAAAAAATCTCATTACCAGAAGGGGCGCGCGTTCAACAGCTTTCAATGCCAATTATGCATCACTCATTTCAGGATGTTAGTCATGCACTCTATAAAATTAACCGTTATTCGTCATACAGTGCAAAAATCAGATTAGAACAAAATAATAAAATGAGTATGACTAAAACACTAGCTAGTTCATGCTGGATGTTTTTTAGATGTTATGTGTTACAACGAGGGTTCATGGATGGAAAAGAAGGGTTTTTATTTGCTTTATTTAACGCCCAAGGATCATTTTATCGTGGCATTAAACAGCTTTATCCCGATCGTGAACTACATAAACTCCCCTAAAGGAATCATTACATGTTTTTAAAAGCAACGCGAGCCTGCTCTCTAGCCTGGCCAATTCAAATGTGGGTTTCAGTTTTTCTGGCTTTATCATTGTTTGCCATCCCGCTTAGCTCGACGGTTAAAAGTATATTCATTGCCGTGTCGTTATGTTTAATTTTATTCTCTGCAACATACAGAAAAGACTTATGGATTACCTTTAATCAACCTTGGTGTAAAGCGGGCATCTTCTTTTTTTGTATTGCATTAATTGCATGTGCCTGGAGTCCTGCAACGTTACATGAAAAATTACTTGAAATAGAGAAATACAGTAAATTACTGTATTTGCCGGTGCTGGTTGTTGGTTTTCGTGATGCTTATGCTCGTCGCTTGGGCTTACACGCATTCCTGTTTGCAATGTTAGCTACCTTTTTTGCGTCTGTTGTTGTTTCATCTGGATTATTTTCTTTGAGCCACATTGAGGCCAGTGGTGTGTTTCGAAATCATATCATGACGGGTTATATGATGGCTTTTGCAGCGTACCTATCTGGTTTTCTATTTTTCCAACAACATGGTCGAGCACGTATTCCCTATGCCATTTTAGGGTTTGTTTTTAGTTATGATGTTTTATTTATTAATAATGGTCGTACAGGTTATGTTGTATTTATATTATTAATGGCACTCTTAATGCTTCAAACGTTTACGCTACGTCAAGCGGTGATAGGGATGTTATTGGGTTGTTCTTTAATGGTCGTGACTTTCTATGAAAGTCCGGTGATGCAACAAGCCATTTACCGTGCCGTTGACGATTGTAAAATGTATAAAAAAAGTGAAAAAGATACTTCAATTGGTTATCGATTACAGTTCCATGATTATGCTTATAATTTATTTAAACGCAGCCCATGGTTTGGAAATGGAACAACCAGTTTTAAACATATTTATCATCAAGAAAACCCCATTCCAGCACGAGGCACGCATTTATTAGAGCCGCATAGTCAATATTGGTTGGTTGCGTCTGAGTTTGGTCTATTGGGTTGTTTGGCTCTGGCGCTGTTTTTTACCCTGTTACTTGTGTCAAGTTGGACACTTACAACGTTACGCCCTGTTGCACTGGGAATTTTATTGCCGTTTTTAATGGGTAATTTGTCGGACTCATTATTATTTTACTCTGGAACGGGTTATTTCTTTATTTTATTTATGGCGTTATGTCTTGGTGAACAGCAAAGGAAGGCACTCTAAATGACAACAAAATTACTCCTGGCCAGCGTTGCATTATTTGCTTTATCAGGTTGTGTGAGCGCGCCACCTAGAGACGTGAATAATATATGTAGTATTTTCAAACAATATCCGCGATGGCGAACTGATGCACTGGACGTGCAACGTCGCTGGAAAATTCCTGTGCCTGTTCAAATGGCTATTGTTCATCAAGAGTCAAAATTTGATGCACGTGCTAAACCACCTCGAACAAAATTTTTATGGTTTATTCCATGGAAAAGACCATCAACAGCATATGGCTATGCGCAAGCATTGGATGGAACATGGGCCTTATATAAAAACTCAGATGGCAGTATGTGGGCTTCGCGTGATAACTTTGCTGCAGGTGTAGATTTTATTGGTTGGTATGCTAATCAAGCGTATCGACGTGCAAAAATTTCGCGTGATAATGCGTATGATTTATATCTTGCTTATCACGAGGGGATTACAGGTTATCAACGCAAAACCTATTTACATAAAAAATGGTTGATTCCTGTGGCACACAAAGTGTCAGCACGAGCACAAATTTATAAAGCGCAATTAGCAAGATGCTCATAAATTAATTATTAATAAATTTTCAGGAGTGAATGAATCATGATGCGATTGGTGTTGTTGGGTGGCCCTGGTGCAGGAAAAGGTACGCAAGCATTGCAATTAATGAAAACATTTAACATCCCACAGATTTCAACAGGGGATATGTTACGTGCTGCAATTGCTGCGGGAAGTGAGTTAGGCTTAAGTGCAAAAAAAATAATGGATGCAGGCCAGTTGGTGTCTGATGAGATTATGATTGCATTGGTGGAAGAGCGTTTAAAGCAAGACGATTGTAAGCAAGGTTTTTTACTCGATGGTTTTCCTCGAACAATACCACAAGCGCAAGCATTGAAAATAGCGGGCATTCAGCTTGATCATGTTGTTGAAATTGCTGTTGCTGATGATGAAATTGTTCAACGGATTAGTGGCCGAAGGGTGCATCCTGCGTCTGGTCGTGTGTATCATATTCATTATAACCCACCTAAACAGGCCGGTCTGGATGATGAAACAGGCGATGCATTAATTTTACGAGATGATGATAAAGAAGAAATTATTCGTAAACGTCTGGATATTTATCATCAACAAACAGAACCTTTGGTTGATTTTTATCAAGCATGGGCTAATCAAAAGGATACTCAGGCTCCAGCCTTTCATCGTATATCGGGTGAGGGTAGTGTGGACACTATTTTTCAACGCGTTTTATCTGTTCTTGGGGAGTGAATCATATGACAGATAAAAACGTGGTTGTTTCAATAAGTAGCAGTGAGTTTGAATCTTTTGTTGAACAAAACAACGTTGTGTTTGTTGATTTTTGGGCAACATGGTGTGCTCCATGCAAACAATTTGCAGCGATCTATGAACGTGTTGCTGAATTAAATCCAACGGTTAGCTTTGCAACCGTTAACATAGAACATGAAGCCGAATTAGCAGAAACATTTAATATCCGTTCCATTCCTCATTTGATGGTCTTTAAAGAAGGGATCGCTATTTATTCGGAATCAGGTAGCATGCCTGAATCAACATTAAAGGAATTGGTTGAGCAAGCGTTGGAAGCGGATGTAAGCGCTATTCGTGAAGAACTAAATAAGTAGGGTATAAAAAAACGTCCCGCGCTAAGCGCGGGAGCGTTTGTTTGGTGTTATTCTTTACCAGAAAAAGCACCCAATAGATTCAACAAGCTTACAAACAAGTTGTAGATAGAAACATAAAGAGACACAGTTGCTGAAATGTAATTGGTTTCACCGCCATGAATAATTTCACTGGTTTGAAACAGAATTAAACCAGATGAAATCAAAACAAACGCTGCTGAAATGGCTAGTTGAAGTGCTGGGACTTGGAAAAATATACCAGCAATCATACCTAAAAAGGCAACCATTACCCCGACAAACAAGAACCCGCTTAAGTAGCTAAAATCTTTGCGAGTGGTTAATGCATAACCGGATAAGGCGAAAAAGATCATGCCTGTGCCACTTAATGCCGTTGCTATCAACTGAGGGCCATTACTAAAATGAGAAATATAAGCATTTAAAATGGGCCCAAGAGCAAATCCCATAAATCCTGTGAAAGCAAAAACAGCAGCAATGCCTAAGGCACTATTTTTTAATGCATTTGTAAGAAACATTAAACCATAGGCACCTATGATGAAAATAAATGGATTAATGGAGCGAACAGCCAAAGCAAATGAAGCATACGCTGTAAATGCACTGAAAATAAACGTCATACCAAGCAGTAAATACGTATTGCGTAATACTTTGTTGGTAGCCAACGCTGATTCGGCCTGGCGATTTAAAATGGACACGTTATTTTGATTCATGAATAACTCCAATGTGTTGTTGTATGTTTATTATAGCACGGATGGGGTGCATCCGCAGGATTTCAAGTCTATCGATATGTGATACCACTGACAAGCATGTTTCGCTTGGTGTACTATGTATATTTACTTAATGGGTTGAAATGATGAGTCAAGAGGCATTGGCACTAAATATAGCTAAAGATATTTTACTAAAACCTGCTTCATTAGATGAAATGAGAATTGAAAAAATTATTCACTCAATGATGGGTCATCGTGTTGATGCAGCTGATCTTTATTTTCAAAGTTGTAGTTCAGAATCATGGTATTTAGAAGACTCTGAGGTTAAAAGTGGAAGTTTTTCCATTGATAAGGGAGTAGGGATCCGCGCTGTTAGTGGTGAAAAAACAGGTTATGCCTATTGTGATGATATTTTATTGCCGGCAATGGAGCGTGCTGCAGAGGCTGCGCGATCGATTGCTTTTGCAGGTCGTATTGCAACTCCATCTGTTAAAATTGCAACCGCGCCTCGCGTGCATTATCCAGGCTTAAATCCCATAGAAGGCATGACTAAACAAGATAAAATTGCCTTATTACAATCGATTGACAAAGAAGCGCGGCGAATGGATCCTCGTGTCATACAAGTGAATGCTTCTTTAAGCGGCTGTTATGAAGTGGTTATGGTTGCTGATATGCATGGTCAGATGATTGCAGATATCAGGCCTTTGGTTAGTGTGCATGTTAGTGTCATTGTTGAGGAAAAAGGTCGACGAGAAGCTGGGCGTTCAGGTGGTGGTGCTCGTCTTGGTTATGCTTATTTCTTAGAAAGTGAACGTGCGCTTGATTATGCACGCGCCGCTGTTCGTGAAGCCTTGGTTAATTTAGAGGCAGAAGATGCTCCCGCAGGCACGATGCCTGTGGTATTGGGTTCAGGTTGGCCTGGGGTTTTGTTACATGAAGCGGTAGGGCATGGTTTGGAAGGTGATTTTAATCGCAAAGGCTTGTCTGCTTTTTCAGGACGAATAGGCCAGCAAGTGGCATCGAAAGGCGTGACGGTTGTAGATAATGGTACGTTAACGGATAGACGTGGGTCGTTAACCATTGATGATGAAGGTACACCAACGCAATGTACGACACTCATTGAAGATGGCGTTTTAGTCAATTACATGCAGGATAAATTAAATGCTCGTTTAATGGGAATGCAGCCTACAGGTAATTGTCGTCGTGAATCCTATGCGCATGTTCCTATGCCTCGAATGACCAACACCTATATGTTAGCCGGTGAGCATCATCCTGAAGAGATTATTCGTTCTGTTGAAAAAGGATTGTATGCCGTTAATTTTAGCGGTGGGCAAGTGGATATTACATCGGGTCAATTTGTATTTTCTGCCAGTGAAGCCTATTTAATTGAAAACGGGCGAGTCACAAGACCTGTGAAAGGTGCAACATTAATTGGTAATGGGCCTGAGGTGATGAAAAAAATCAGTATGATTGGTCATGATTTAGCACTTGATGCAGGCATTGGGGTATGCGGGAAAGATGGACAGTCGGTGCCTGTTGGTGTTGGTCAGCCTACATTGAAAATTGATTCGTTAACCGTTGGTGGAACAAGGTAATTAACAACATCGCTCAGTACGTTTGTAATGAGCGATGTGAAGATTATTCTGCAACAGGTGCGTTGTTTGTTTCTACAGTGGTTACAGCTGCATCAGCAGCTGGAGCTGCTTTGGTTACATGTTTTTTAGCAACTTTTGTTTTTACTTTGTGGTGTGCTTTTTTATGCGCTTTATGTACCGCTTTCTTTTGTGCTGGAGCTATTGCTTTTTCTGTGGCCTTGATGTCTTTTTCAGCGCCAACAACAGTGCCTTTTACTGCATGCCCCATACCGGACACGGTGTGACCTAATCCCGTTGCTGCATTATTAACAGTATTGCATGCAGTTAATAATGAAGCACTTAATACAATAGCGCTTAAGCCTAAAGCAGTTTTTTCCATATAACGATTCATAAATTCTCCAAGAAAGTAATTTTAAGCTGCAAGATAAATATTGAGTCTATTTGTTTGTGTTGTCAAGTATTAGTCTAAAAGAGCATGGTCTACTCAATTGTTTGCCAATAAAAAAACAAAATGTTTTTGATTTGGTGTTTTATATTGATATAATAGATAAATTCAAACACAACCATGCAACGCCCACACGTATTGCCAGGAGCCATTATGTCAACTCTACCCCCATGCCCACAATGTAACTCTGAGTATACTTATGAAGACCGCTCGTTATATGTGTGCCCTGAATGCGCAAATGAATGGACACAAATCACAGAGCCAGATGACATGCGTGTATTTAAAGATGCAAATGGTAATATTTTAACGGATGGTGATACCGTTAGCGTCATTAAAGATTTAAATGTAAAGGGATCGTCTTTGGTGGTGAAAGTAGGTACCAAAGTTAAAAACATTCGTTTAGTGGATGGTGATCATGACATTGATTGTAAAATAGATGGGATTGGGCCCATGAAATTAAAAACGCAATTTGTGAAAAAAGTATAAGCATGACTATAGAACCTGTGGGCTGTTTAAATGCTCCTCAAATATCATTGAATCCACAAACAAAGCCTAACAATTCTATGGAATTTGAAGCTGTTTATTTACAATCCTTGTTAAAAATTGATTGTATTCAACAACATTTTTCAGAAGACGCTTGTTTTTCTCCTATTCCTTGTGAACCTAGCATGTCCCCTTGTTTACCTCCACAACAAACGCTTACCCAAAGTAAGCCCGGCCCAACTCAAGACGCATTGAACTCATCCATTGAGCAATTTGTAAAATCGATTTGGCCATATGCGCAAAACGCATCAAAGGTTATTGTTTTAGATCCTAAATTGCTGATTGCTCAAGCCATGTTAGAAACAGGATGGGGAAAATATGTTGCAAGCGATGCCACGGGTAGTAGTTACAATCTTTTTAATATGAAAGCAAGCTCAACAGATACAGCCGTAGAGATTAAAACGACCGAATACATCAATGGTGCGCCCATACATACCACGGCGCGCTTTAAAAAATACGATTCATATGAGCAAAGTTTTAATGATTATATTCATTTAATTAATCATAGTCCGCGTTATCACAATGCTCTTGCCAACGCTCAAGATCCAGAACGCTATACCACATCGCTGCATCAGGCAGGTTTTGCGACAGATCCTGCGTATGCGAATAAAATACGTTCAATTTACTATGGTGAGGTATTACAGCAAATGAATTTAAATCATAGTGCGTCATAATTAAGTGCTTATGTAAGGATTGATATGTTTGATAGATTTGAATTAATTGGCGTTTTGCGTCAAATGAATAACACAATGCTCCAAGAATTTTTTCGGTTATTAAGTAAATGTAAAAGCTCTAGCAGTGTTCCCCCATATTTACTGACGGACTTTTTTGAACATTTTGTATTGAATAATCAAATTGGGTACATCGGTGGTGTAAATTCTAAAAATTTTGAGATTAAACCCTTAGATGGCAATGCTCCATACGTATTAAAACTAGTAGAATTTTCGTTAACAGAGAATCTTGATTATAGGATGCAAGCACACCCAACATTACGTCATATTTTAGCAGAAGTGTATTATAAACGAGATGTCATTTTTGACGATGTAAAATATCAGTTTCATGTTTTACCTCGTTTTCGTGGTAATCTTTGGATGTTTTCTAACAATGAAATGACCCAAGATGAGCGATTAAAAAATGCGCTTGATATTTATACTCAAGTTGCTGAAGCTTATGAAGCATTTAGATGCCAAGGTATTTTATTTGCTGATGGAAAGAATGAAAATTATTTATTAAACGAAGGCAATGCGCTATCTATTACAGACACTAAATGGTGTTTAGATGCACCGGATGGTCTATATAGGGACTCACTTCATGCGTTCAATCATTATTACATGGGTATTCCGGAAAATCCGCCTTATTCTATTGATAAAATTCACGCATTGCATTTAGGAAAAAATTTATATCAATATTTAACAAGTTGTCGTTGGGAATATTTAGCTGACCCAACAAACGCTAATGCTCCTGATTATAAAAAAGGGTGTGATGCTCAATATTACAGTTTTTCGGTAGCTATCTTTCAAACACCTGTGGGCGCTAAATTAAAAGACATCATTGTTAATGCAGTAAAACTTGAACCCCATGCGCGATGTTCTGTGGTTGACATAAGGACTCAATTAAGGGCTTTAAACCATAACACCACCGTGTTTAGTCCGCAGTTCTTTAAAGCACAAACAGTGCTTAAGCTTGATGATGAGCATTCGGATAACTCATTATCCCTTAAGTGAGATAACGATGAATATGGCATTTGATGTGTTAAATCATTCTTTTAATCTAATGAATGACGCTCAAATGCCAATGATTCATGCTTGATAGTTAAAGCGTTTTTCATTGGCCCGATTGATTAATAGAAACTGTGTTTGTTGGAACATCGGGAGTATAGTTCTTTTTAAGCTCATTTATCATGCCTGCAATTTTAGATCCCGGGGGATTTATCTCCATTTTTTCAGGATTATTGTTTGCTGCGATATAGGCTGAAAACAATGCTTGCGCTTTATATTGTAGAACATCGTCAGAGTCATTACTTCCTACTTTTCCACTCACTTTATTGTTAGCAATAGTAATGTCATGATCTTTCATATGACCTTTACTATCGCTATATTTTATTGTGTAGGAGTCATCTTTAGCTTTGTTAATTTCAAAACGCCAGCCTTGGGGGAGTTTATTCTCTAGTTCCTTTTCAAGTTTTTCATGCTGAGTGTCGTTAATATCTAGCTTGTTTTTATTATCACCGTCCAAAATTGTCGTTTCAGTTGTTTTAGGGACTTCTCGTTTAAAATGTTTAAAAACATTCATAGCACTAGCGGTGTCAGTCACTACTTGTTTGAAACTCCTCGGTGCATTTGTTTGTACTAACGAGTGCTCAAATTCTTGTAGCTCGTTTAAAAAATTCTCTACCTTTTTTTCAATCGCTCGCAGAGCCTCTATCGATCCAGTTTGTTTAGCTTGATTAAATTCATTTTTTAGTTTTGAGTGCTCACGATGAAAATCATTCACTTTTTCAATATTAACGCCTTGTGTGTTTTGTTTTATTTGATCAAATATCTTATCAATGACTGCATCTGCACGTTCAAGACTAAGAGATATAGAATCAGCCAGGTCAACAGTGGGATTTGTAGCATGTAGTGGAGATCCTGTATGACTATCCACCTGGGATGGTGTGTAATTATCATAATGTTCTTTTATTTCTTCTTCAATCAGTTGCAATTTGGAAAGAATGTATTGAGCATCGCCTTCACTCTCGATTTGGTTTACTTTGTTTTTTACCTCGTTGTAATATTGTTCCTTGTTTTCAATAGTTTTTGGGTCTACATTATGTTCTTTGGCATGCTCTGTATATTTACCCATCTCAATATCAAATTGCACCAACTTTTCTTTAATTTGATGTTTAATATTTTCGAGTTCTGTATTAACAGGGGAAGAGGTACTGATATTACTGTTAACTGATGCGGTTGTTGTGGGATTGACATTAAAGTTATCGCGCATTATGGAGAGATTGTCTAGTTGAGAGTCCATCTCTTTTATTTGATCAAGAAACTCCTGGAGTAATGGTATCTCGTTAGTATTGTCTCCTGCCTCTTGCACATTGTCGAAGAGCTGTTTTAATTCGTCTACGAACTCTTGTGTTTGAATGTTGCTCGTAGCATGGTTATTAAATTCGTCAATTTTATTCCCTAACATATTGGCTTGCTCTTTAAACTGATTTTTAATATTTTCCAGTTCGGTTTGAGCTGCCAGTTCCGCTGCAAAACTAGGCATGTCTTCCTCAATGCTTTGAGGCTTTGTAGTTTGTTGTGACGGGCTTGTGGTTGAGGTATATTGGTTTGTAACCATTGAATTATTAAGAAAATTAATGCCTAATTCGATCTCTTTTGTTTTTTGTTCTGGATTTTTGGTTAAGAAGCTATTTATAGCGTCTATTGTTATCATACTCTCTGAAATGTTACATAGAGAACCCATCTTATAAAGAATTATTTGATCAAATTTTTCTTTAAGTTCAGTTTTCTCTTTTACTGTTGGTTGAACTGGTATATTTTTATTATATCCTTCAATTATCGCTTGAGTTGATGATGCAATTATTTTATTTTTTTGCTCCTGGCTAAAATTAAAAGAAGAATTGTTTGCTTTTGATTCATGAGTTGAATCAAATTTAGTTTCTGCTTGATTAGTCTTGTTGGACGTTAATTCTCTCTCTATTCCAGATAGTGCATTGTCAATAGCGACTAATGCTTTGGGTGATAACGTAAATTTACGAAGAGATGTGATTCTTTGCTCAATAGTTTTTAGTGTTGCGTCATATTGTGCTTGATTAATTTGATTAGTATTAATGTCTTGATCGATATATTTTAAAAATCGAATATCTTCTTTTATCAGAGTGCTGTTTTTTAAGTTATCACGTTGTCCACCATCATATTGACCATGTGTAACTTTTTCATATTCTAATGTTTTAATTAGATCACTCAATGCCTGTATTTTATTCATAGAAGAAAGTGAAGGTCTATCCACATCACTCCAATCAATGTTTTTCTTACCAGTGGAAGCAGCCTTTTCTTCGATTTTATTTGTTTTATTCTGTTGGTAATAGTCTGATGACTGAATTTTTTCAATGTGCTCTTTTATTCCTTGATGATGTTGACTGGAATAATAGTCTTGAGAAAGAGGTAATTTATTTATAAAGTTATTGCTTTGATCAAGTATTTGTTGCATATCGTTAAACATCCGAGCGTTATCTTTATCTGGCGTTGATTGATCCATTGTATTTTTTACATTATTAATGAGTGTCTTAAGCACTACCAAAAGATTTTTATCTTCATATTTTTCAGTGCTCATTTTATGTTTCTCCTAAATTAAACTTTAGTGTTAATGTAATCATCTAATAAATCTAAATGATATTTATATACATTTTAGTGTAGTATACGTCTCTTTGTTGTCAATAAAACGGTCATATTAATCATGCAAATACATGTTTTTAGCTTGTTAAATGGACTTAACTTGATGTCACTTTTTTGCAAAATGATGCATATGGGATAGTATTTATGAATCATATTAATCGTCTAATAAACCAAGCGCATCCCCAATGGCAAAGCATCCTAACCCATGCACTACAAGCCATGGATGAATCGTATTTGCAATCGTTGCACTTAAACCAGGAGTATTTGCCCTGTTTTAATCAGTTATTTAATGCGTTTAGTATGCCTCTTTGTTCTGTACGTTATATTTTGCTAGGTGAGTCGCCTTACCCGCGTGCGCAATCGGCAAATGGTTATGCTTTTTGGGATGCGGCGGTTGGGTCTTTGTGGAGTGTTAAAGGATTAAGTAAGGACGTTAATCGGGCTACATCGTTGCGTAATTTAATGAAAATGCTATTGTTGGCGAGGGGTGATTTGCAGGATGATTGTTCACAAGAGGCCATTGCGCGCTTGGATAAATCCGCCTACATTGAATCTGCTGCAGAATTATTTAATGGATTGATTGAGCGAGGCTTTTTATTATTAAATGCCTCTTTGGTGTATAGTGCGGGAAAAGTGCCTTATCATGCGCGACAATGGCGAGGGTTTATGCATCGTTTATTGGTGGCTTTAGCCGAGCATAATCCATCCATCCAATTAATTTTATTGGGTAAAATTGCAGCTCAAGTTCCAGAAGCGAGTCTTTTTAACGGGTTGGTGGCAGAGCATCCTTATAATATTAGTTTTATTACTAATCCTGCTGTAATTGATTTTTTTAAACCAATGGATTTGTTAAGAGGGTAGAGCATGGTTGATTCATCAGAAGTGGCTAAATTTGCACAGCATGCAACAGAATGGTGGAATATCGATGGGCCATTAAAAACATTGCATGATATTAATCCCACACGAATTGCTTTTATTGAGCAATATATAAATTTAAACAATCAAACCGTTTTAGATATTGGTTGTGGTGGCGGGATTTTATGCGAAGGCATGGCAGGCCATGGTGCGATTGTGACAGGGCTTGATGTTGAGCAAGATGCAATTGCTTGTGCAAAAACACACGCGTTAACACAACATTTAGCAATCGATTATGTATGCCAACCGGTTGAAACGTTTGAACATCCGTTATTTGATCATATAACCTGTATGGAAATGCTTGAGCATGTGCAAGAGCCCGCTTTGGTGATTCAGCATGCGGCTCGATTGTTAAAAGAGGGGGGGTATTTATTTTTATCCACCCTTAACAGAACATTAAAAGCGTATGTTTCAGCAATTGTTGCTGCAGAATATGTTTTAAAGTTATTGCCCAGGCAAACGCATGATTTTGATAAGTTTTTAAAGCCTAGCGAGCTGGCAACAATGATTCGCTCACAAGGCTTGGATTTAGTGGGGGTCAAAGGGTTAACGTATCACCCTTTGACAAGAAGCGCTGTTTTAAGTGATAGTGTGGACATTAATTATCTGCTGGTTTGTCAGAAACCACCGCAGCTTTAGTGTAGCGTTGTTGATAGCGCTGATAGGCATATTTAGCTTGTTCAAGCGTTACCACATCCACTTCATTGCCGTAAATATCAACACGTGCTGTATCAGCTTTTTGGCAGAGAAGGTAGGCTGGGGAGGCACTGTAATAAGTGAGTGCTTCTCGGAGTGTTTTTTTGCTAAACGGTGGCGTGTCAAGGTTTTCATAAAACTCAATGATATCATCAAATATGCCAATTTTAAGTGGCTTAATTTGGTTTGATCGTTTAAAAAACGCCCCAGGAAAATGCTCAATGAGCCATTCAATGGTTTGTATTTTTTTTTGTTTTGCTGTTTTTTGTTGTTCGTTCATCTTTATCGCCATTTGAGGTTTGTTAAAACCTGTGCCTATATTGTGTTTAAATTCTTCGCGGTAATCCGGATATTGCCAAAATTTTTGTTGCT
>CAZNVR010000022.1:0-15399 GCA_964576655.1 uncultured Legionella sp.
TCAGTCTATTTTCCGTTTGAAAGAATTGAAAAAAATGAGTGAAGAAGGCGCATTCAATGGCATGATCAAAAAAGAAGCCTTGATGTTGACTCGTGAATTAGAAAAATTAGAAAGAAGCTTAGGTGGTATCCAGGATATGGGTGGTTTACCTGATGCATTATTTGTTGTTGACGTAGGTTTCGAACACATTGCTGTTGAAGAAGCGCGTCGTTTAAAAATCCCTGTTATCGGTATTGTTGATACCAACAACAACCCAGACAACATTGACTACATCATTCCAGCAAATGATGACTCTATGCGTGCTGTGGATATTTACGTTCGTTGCGTTGCTGAAGCTATTCTGAATGCAAAAAATGCCAATACTGTTGGTGCTGCTGAATTTGTTGAAGTAACAGATAAAGATGCAGCTAAGTAATTAATATTGATTTAAAAGGGCGTTGATTAACTGTCGCGCCCTTTTTTTATATGAGGAATTGAACATGTCAATTAGTGCTTCATTAGTAATGGAACTTCGCCAGCGTTCAGGTGCTGGTATGATGGATTGCAAAAAAGTTTTAATCGCCACAAATGGTGATATTGAACAAGCTATTCTAGAACTGCGTAAATCGGGTCAAGCCAGTAAAAAAGCCGATCGTATTACAGCAGAAGGTATGATTGCTATTGCTCAATCTGCTGATATGAAAACAGCTACAATAGTTGAAATTAACAGTGAAACTGACTTTGTTGCTCGCGCAGATGGTTTTGTTAATTTTGCAAACAGCGTTGCACAAACAGCACTTTCAACAGCAGCTGCAGACGTAGATGCATTGTTAACAGAACAAGTCATTAATGGTCAAATCTCTGTTGAGAAAGCACGACAAGAACTGATTGCTGTTATTGGTGAAAACATTAAAATACGTCGATTAACGCAAGTGACTACTGAACAAGGTGCTATTGGCGTTTATTTGCATGGTTCACGAATTGGTGTTGTTGTTGCGTTAAAAACAGGCAGTGAATCGGTTGCTAAAGACATCGCAATGCACATTGCAGCTGCTCGTCCATTGGTTGTTAGCCGTGATGAAGTCCCTGCGGATGCTATTGCAAATGAGCGTGAAGTATTTACAGCTCAAGCACGTGAAAGTGGCAAGCCTCAAGAAATCATTGATAAAATGATTGAAGGTCGTATAAACAAATTTGTAGACGAAGTTTGTCTTTCTGGTCAGCCGTTTGTTAAAAACCCTGATATTAAAGTCGGCCAGTATTTAAAAGACAATCAAGCAGAAGTTGCTTCATTTATTCGTTTTGAAGTGGGTGAAGGCATTGAGAAAAAACAAGATAACTTTGTTGAAGAGGTTATGGCTCAGGTTCGCGAACAATGATAAATAATACCTTGCCAACATTGAAATACAAACGTATTTTATTAAAATGCAGTGGTGAGGCATTGATGGGTGATTTGCAGTTTGGAATTGACCCATCTGTGTTAGATAAAATTGCTAATGATGTGGCTGAACTCATTCAAATGGGTGTTGAGGTGGGGTTAGTCATTGGCGGTGGTAATTTGTTTCGAGGTAAAGCCCTGTCAAAGGCAGGGCTTGGCCGTGTAACAGGTGATCATATGGGTATGCTTGCTACGGTAATGAATGCATTGGCTATGCGTGATGCACTAGAACGTATTGAGCTACCTACACGCATTATGTCAGCTATTTCAATGACGGGAATGGTCGATTCTTATCATCACCGAAAAGCCATTACGCACTTGCAACGTGGTCATGTTGTTATTTTTGCAGCAGGAACAGGCAATCCTTTTTTTACTACAGACTCAGCCGCGTGTTTGCGTGCAATTGAGATTGATGCTGATGTTGTTCTTAAAGCAACAAAAGTTGACGGTATATATTCCGCTGATCCTGTTAAAAATCCTGATGCTATACGCTATGATTTTCTCACCTACCATGAAGTATTAACACAAGGATTACAGGTGATGGATTCTACAGCAATTTGTTTATGTCAGGATCAAAACATGCCACTACAGGTGTTTGATATGGCAACACCTCACGCATTGAAAAAAATTGTCATGGGTGAACACGTTGGAACAATCGTAGGAGCAAAGCATGATTAATGAAATTAAATTAGACGCTGAAAAGCGCATGAAGAAAACGGTAGAGTCCTTACAACATGAGATGACTAAAATTAGAACAGGAAGAGCTAATGCCAGTTTTTTAGATCATGTCATGGTTGATTATTATGGAAACCCTACGCCATTAAATCAAGTCGCTACTGTAAATACCAGTGATTCTCGTACTTTATTAGTAACGCCGTTTGAAAAATCCATGATGGCTGCTATTGAAAAAGCTATTTTAACATCTGATTTAGGATTAAATCCTGCTTCTGCAGGCACGGCTATTCGAGTTCCTATGCCTGCTTTAACAGAAGAACGTCGAAAAGAAATGACGCGCGTTGTTCGTGGTGAAGCAGAACAAGGACGTGTATCCATTCGAAATATTCGTCGTGATGCAAATAATCAGTTAAAAGAGTTAGTGAAAGAAAAGCAAATATCTGAAGATGATGAACGCCGTGCTACTGATTTAGTGCAAAAATTAACAGATAAATATATTGCGGATGTAGATACTGTTTTAGCTGCTAAAGAAAAGGATTTAATGCAAATCTAGTTTATTGTATGCCGTGCTATGCACGGCATACATGTATGTATTAGTGATTTTTCATTTTGGAAGCAATATCAGCTTTGCAACCTGATAGCTGAGCATCTGTAAACGTCATATTTGGAATAATTTTTGTTTTTTCTGTGACAGGGATGACACAGTCTTTAATCAGGCCTTTCCCTACATCGTCGCCGCCTTTATAATAACCTAATTTCATGCAACTCATCGCAATAGATGAGCATTGACTAGCAGCCCAGCTTGACATAGTAATACTTAAAACAAATATTCCTAAGCCTGCTTTTACATGCTTAATTTTCATTATTAACTCCCTGTTAAGTATCATCCAAGCTAATTATAGCATTGATTTAATTTTTCACCCTAAGCAACACGATAGTGCAAAAGCATATGAGCACTCACTACAAAAAGACACCTACGGGGTTGGGGGGTAATGGAACAGCCAACCCACTTAAGGATTATATGAGAGAAATTTTTGTTAAATCCTAAAATAAAAATTTAAAGTCGGCCAGCAGTCTGCGCATTATACAATCCATCATCGAGTGTTGTATGAGATGCCTTTTCTAGTAGATAACGTCTGCTCTTTATGAACTTCGTAAATAAACACATAAAAGAACTTTCTGTGTCCCTTGTAATATAAATCTGTTCAATTGTGAGAAAAACTCCTCTCCACTGCAAGCGTTTGTTTTCCTGAGATAAAGTACAATATTTTGGGTTAAATTACAGGAATGAGGCAAATGCGAATTAGATGCCCATTTGTGTAATTTAACCCAATAACGGATTCAGGTATTGTGAGATTTAATAATTACGAAATTTTGAGCCACGGTTTTGTACGTTAACGTCACCAGATAAGGTGCTGACTGACTTCAGAGCGCTGCCATGAATGTTTATATCACCACTTATGGACGATACGTTTTCATAAGCAGAACCATGAATAGTAATATCCCCGCTCACGGAACTTACAGTTCCATAAACTGAACCGTAAACAATAATGTCGCCACTTACCGTATGCAAGTTACTATGCGAATCACCTTGTATGATGATATCTTGACTTAGATTTTGAATGCCACCAGAGGCATGGGTTCCCCCTCTAATAGTACTGCTTTGTCTAATAGTGCTGAATAATGTCGCTCCACGGAATGAAGACACAGATAAGAAGGTATTATTCATAATTCTGGGAAAGATAGTTGGCAAAGTAGACACCCAAGCAGATAACCAATTAAATGACCAGGTAGCTAATGAGCTGTGTGTCCAGGTAGTTAGTGAGTTAGGTGACCAAGTGGCTAATGAAGTAGATGATGATGAGGTAGAATCAGATGATGGAGTAGATGGTGACGATAAAGGGGCGGAGGTACGTAGTGAACTTTTATAGTTTCGTTCTTTAGTTTCATCATTCAATGTTTCATAAGCCGAACCAACTAGAGTGAATAATTTTTGCGCATCCTCCCGGTAGATTTTACCCGCAGATTTATCAGGATGCAGTGCCAATGCAAGTTTTTTGTAATTTGATTTAAGGCTATTTATATCCGTTTGACTTACACCCATTAGAACGTAATAATTCTCGTTAGAATATTCAGACAATAGTTTAGTAAGAAATTTTTGTTTTCCCTTGTCTGTAAAATCTTCCCAGTCTTCATTTAATCTTTCCATTAACGATTTCATTTTTGCTAATCCTCTGGTTCATTAATTTTTATAGGGTATAAATGACGCATTATACATTATACAGTGCGACATGTAAACTTTTTGACTATATTGTGGCGTAATTAATCGTTATGTAGAGAAAACGTTATTGATTAAGCAATGCAGTGTTGCTCTCAATGTACCTAGTTTCTGCGAAACTGTTGTCAGAAGTGAACCTACTGTTATTTCAAACAGCCATTCGACAAAATTATATTTGAAAATCTTATAACCGATAAATTGTTGCCTTATGAACATTAAATGTTTTAGCAACTTCACTGACTGATTTATCTTCTTGTAAGAGCCGTTTGGCTAACAATTTTTGCTCTTCATTCATTTTTTTAGGTCGTCCAAAACGAACTCCACGCTTTTGGGCTGCTACTCGACCAGCACCGGTGCGCTCCCTAATTAAAGCACGTTCAAATTCAGCAATACCTGCAAATACGGTCATGACCATTTTACCTGAAGGAGAGCTCGTATCTGCCCATGGTTCGGAAAGAGAGGAAAAGGATGCTTCCGCTAATTTTATTAGATCCGCCAATTCCAATAAATTTTGTGTGGAACGAGCAAGTCGGTCTAATTTCCATACAACGACAATATCATCAGGGCGGAGGTGATCTAGTAATCGTTGTAATTCTGGCCGATCAATTTTTGCTCCAGAAATTTTTTCTTGAAAAATACGGTCGCATCCTGCTTCCTTAAGTGCTGCTAATTGTAAGTCTAAATTTTGATCAGAGGTTGAAACCCGAGCATAACCAATTTTCATATTTCAATCCTTTGTTATTTGTGTTGCAAATTATACCGCAAAAGAATAGACTTTTGCACCTAATATTTGCAACGAATTTAAGCCAATGAATCCGCGGCACCAATTTACGACGCAGAACTTAGAAGTTTTGCAACACGACCCTCTCTATTTGGATAAACATGCCGGTTAGTTTTCTCTCCTCAGCGCAATGTGACAATTACGCTAAATATCCTGCTGACCTACCATCAGATATTGTTGATAGCCTTTTTTTCCTCGATGATCATGATCTTGAGTGGATCGCAAGTAAACGTGGTGACTTCAGCCGGTTAGGCTATGCATTACAACTTACAACAGTTCGATTTATTGGATCTTTTATTTCGGATCTGAGTAAGATCCCTCAAGTGGTGACTGAACGGGTTGCTACTCAAATCAAGATTAGCAATCCTGAAAATTGCGTATCAATGTACATGAAGAGCGAACAGCGTTGGCGCCATACTGCTGAAATTAGATTGCGTTATGGCTATATTGAATTCGTTGAAAAAGGTAGTCGTTTTCGTCTTGGCCGCGTATTATGTACTCTATGTTGGACCGGTACCGATAGAGCCGGCGTGCTTTTTGATCATGCAGTGGGTTGGTTATCTACCAATAAAATATTACTACCTGGCATTACTGTCCTGGAGCGTTTTGTCGCAGAAATTCGCTCTAGGATGGAGTCTCGCTTATGGCGAATGTTGATTAAAAATTTAAGTGCATCACAACAAGAAAAACTAAATGAGCTATTGGTAGTGGAGGATGACCAACATCTGTCATTGCTTGATAAGCTGCGTAAAGGCCCGGCTAGCGTCAGTAGTGCCGCTCTTGTACAGACATTAAAACGAGTTGAGTCCGCCCGCAACATTAAGATTAAATTACCACTATACCGTATACCTGCCTGTAAAATAGCAGTACTTGCACGTTTTGCTAATACAGCAAAAATTACAGCCATTAACCGCTTGCCGTTTGAGCGTAAAATGGCGACGCTTGTTGCATTTGCAACTCATTTTGAATCTGACTCCCAAGATGATTCGTTAGACGTACTCAGTATGGTATTGCGCGACTTATTCTCAAAGGCCAAGCAGGAAAATAAAAATACACGATTGCGAACGCTTAAAGATCTCGATCAAGCTGCAGCCACATTAATTGATGCATGTAAGTTACTACTGAATCCAGAATTGTCTGATCATGAAATTCGAGAGACAATTTATACCGCAGTGGGTCATGAAGCGCTTGTTTATGCAGTTGAAAATGCTAGTGCTTTAATCAGGCCACCAAGGAATGTGTTCTATCATGAACTCGAACAAAAGGAAAAAACCGTTCAGAAATTTTTACCTTCGCTCCTTCGAGTGATAAATTTTGACAGCAATCAGGCGGGAAAGCCTCTTCTTGCCAGCCTTGAATGGTTAAAAGTAAAACAAACGGATGAACCGCCAATGGAGATCATTGGAAAATCATGGAAACGTAACATTGTTATTAAAGATGAATGTAGCGTTGTCAATTGGCCACAAGACGAATCACGACCCACTTACCGTAGCATCAAAAAACTTATAAAGACCCAAGATGGTATCATTTTGCATAACGATAATCTTTTGTATGCTGATCTGATCAATAAAAAAATTACGCCAATCGTTGTACCAGAAAAAAAACAACGTCAGGTTGATAAGTTGAAAAGCTCCATTTTAAACATGGAGGATGTTCAAAAAAATGCGACTGATAAAGAGCTTTCATTAATAACATCAATCACTGCTCGCGATAGCAAAAAAACTACGATTAATCGTACAGCGTATACATTTTGCGTTCTTGATAAACTACAATCGGCATTAAAACGTAGGGATGTGTTCATAAGTCCCAGTTGGCGGTATGCCGATCCAAGAGCCAATCTTTATTCTGGTTCAGAGTGGGAAGCCGTGCGCCCTATGATTTGCCGCTCATTAAATTTAACAATTGACCCGGGGTTAATCCTAACAAATATCACAGATGAGCTACATCAAGCATATCGGTTAGTTTCTGCAAATATTGATAATAATCCTGCTGTCCGATTTGAAACGGTTAAGGGTAATGAGGAGCTGATTTTAACTCAGCTGGATGCGCTTGATGAACCCCTATCATTAAAAGCATTGAGAGCCGCTGTAAAAGCAAAATTACCACGAGTCGATTTACCCGAGATGGTACTCGAAATAGCCACACGTACTGGATTTGCAGATGGATTTACTCATATTAATGAAGGAAGTGCACGTGTTGATGATCTATTAGTCAGTTTATGTGCTGAATTGCTTGCTGAAGCCTGCAATACGGGACGAGAACCATTTGTGCGTGAGGATGTACCTGCTTTAAAAAGAGATAGATTGGTATGGGTTGATCAAAACTATATTCGGAATGAAACGATAATGGCGGTTAATTCCATATTGGTTTCCGCGCAAAATAAAATCCCATTAGCTAAAAAATGGGGTGGAGGAGATATTGCATCGGCTGATGGAATGCGCTTTGTTGTTCCTGTTAGAACAGTGCATGCTGCTCCAAATCCAAAATATTTTAAATCAGGTCGCGGTGTCACTTGGTACAATTTAATATCTAATCAACGAACAGGCTTAAATGCTGTAACCGTACCTGGTACTTTACGTGATAGCCTAATATTGTTAGGTGTTGTTCTTGATCAACAGACTGAATTACAGCCAACGCGTATCATGACAGATGCGGGAGCATACAGTGATATTGTGTTTGGACTGTTTCGTTTATTAGGACTTCGTTTCAGTCCGAGATTGGCTGACATGGGTGGCGCTCGATTTTGGAGGATTGATCCGTTGGCTGATTATGGCAAGCTCAATGTCCTTGCCAAAAATCGTATAAATATAGATCTTGTTCCTCCTGAGAGGGATGATATTTTACGTTTATTGGCTTCATTAAAGCTGGGAAGAGTCCCAGCAGAAGGCATTATGCGAACGCTTCAAGTTGCTGACAAGCCAACTCGTTTAGCCAAAGCAATCGCAGAAATTGGACGAATTGATAAAACCATCAACATGCTCAATTACCTTCATGATGAGTCATTCCGTCGTCAGACCTTAGTACAATTAAACTTGGGTGAAGGCCGACATAGTTTAGGTCGCGCTGTTTTTCACGGTAAACGTGGAGAGCTTCATCAACGATATCGGGCAGGACAAGAAGATCAGCTTGGTGCTCTTGGACTTGTTTTAAATATCATCACACTTTGGAATACCATTTATATGGATGCTGCCATCAATCAATTACGAGAAGAAGGCTTCCTGGTACTCGATGAAGATGTAGCCAGACTGTCCGCATATGGATATGGTCACATTAATATGCTCGGACGATATTCCTTTGCCATGCCAGATGAGGTAAAGCGTGGTGAGTTAAGACCATTAAGAACAACAGAAAGGCCTTAAGTCGGTTGGCTGTTCCATTGCTCCCCAAGCCCGACCTACGACATTAAGTAGCTACCGATGAATCCTCGAAAAGAAACATCAAAAATTGATTCAAACGATTTCTTTTCTTTGTCAGGCTTTTTTCCTCCCGCATGCCCGCCATAGGTACACATCGATGCTTTATCAGTTATTCCTGGATGCTCTTCTAGTATCTTGCTTAATCGTGAAAATCCATTGATTACCGTTGGGTATCCACAGTATATAGCTAGATGTCTCATGATGTTTCTTATTTGATGATCATTAGCATCATGGTTTTTTAACCAATGCAAAATACTGGCATCTATTTTATCAAAATCTCTACTGGCTACTGCTGCAGATATTTCAATCAGATGAAAATCATTTTCAGATAAGTGGTAGCTTGGTGTTTTTTGAGAAAGTTGACTACTGTAAGCCACGATATCTTTATCAAATAAATCCTCATCAGTTAGGATTCCCATGAGCAAAGACAAGCCATTCCTACCCCGTTCTTCGCTATAATTCTCACTAATATGTGATAACAAACTCAAAAGCATGGTTATAGTGCTTTTGAAATCGGTGCCATTAACATTTATAAAACCATATAAATGCCCCCTCAGTTGGTCATTAAAGCCACTAATGATAAGTGATACATTGGTTATTAAGCTTTTATCTCTTAGGCTTAATCCGGGCAAACTCCAATAATAGCCATATGCACTATTTTGAACGTCTGCATTTAAACCCGTGTCAAGATCCTCGAATCGCTTGAAAATCTTTTTAGACATTTCTATACCATACAACTCATCCATGATTGAGGAGCGTCTAGTTGGTTCTTTGGTGGCCGACGCTGTGGGCTTATGATTTTCAATTTGATTATCTTGACTTCGAGGTGTTGTAAAAAAAGAAGCCGCTAATGAAGTGATTCTTAGAAACATGATTTTGAATGTGTTGAAAGTAACTGAACTAAATTGTAACACATTTCCAACATGAATGCGGAAAATGTGTTTTTTAAAGGACTTGTCTATAAATTGATCTTTGAATGCGCATCATGTACAATGGGTGTTATTGTTTGGTGGCTATTCAATACTCATGAAATCAAGCTTAGTCTTGGCCATAAAAATGTAATATATAAAGGAGCGTATTGTGAAAAAGTTGAAGAAATTTTTATTAACGCATCGTTTAAACCTTGTATTATCCGAAATTGATGTTCAATCAAAAGAAAATAAAAGCTTAGTAACTCAAAATTTTTCTTATATAGAAGAAGATGGCGAGACTAAGTTATTGAAGGAGTTGTTAATCTTTTTACAGAAAAATGCACTCGTCTCTTTTGATCTCATTCTTGCATGTTTTCGGGTTCAGGATTTTAAAGTGATTTTAAAACATTTTGAAATTTTGCTTGTTAATGGCTTAATAAGTGAAAGCAACTTAATGTTAGTTTTAGGCAAAGAGGAATATTTATTAGATAATCCTCATCATTCTGGCATTATAGAAAAAATATCTGGAATGATTTCTTTAGTAGGCATTAAAGACCATGATTCTCTTTCAAAAATTTGGGAACACGGTAACCCTCAATCACTTTTATATGCGCTTGAATTATTTTCTGAGAATGATGATATTCAATTAGAAACGGTATTTAAAATAGCCGAGTGCTTAGAGTCAGATGAGTTAACAATTCTAGTGAATCAGATTTATGATGCAGAAAACTTTGATATCAATGTTATTAAAGAAATTGTTCTACAAGATGTTTTAATAAATGAAAAACGCGAAAGATTATCTGAGTATTTTAAATCACTCTTTAATAAAGATGAAACAATAGAGGCTCAAATTACCACACCTTACCTAGCGTCAGCCCCTTCGATACAGCACATGATCTACGATCGCAATGCGCTCACTTTTTTTACTCCTGAAGTCACCAGAGGTTTAGCAGGAGCAGAGGAAGAGGTCCACTCATTAAGAAAGAGATGAGTTATGCTTTAATCTGGTATATGGGAAAAATAAATTAGGTGGCGAATCCTGTGGTGCGTTGAGGAATTAGGCTATCGAGGTAATTAAGGGCTATTAAATTATACATACTTAAGAGCTTACTCTGATAATATAACAATTTTTAAATTGTTATATTATCTGCGCTACACATCCCCATTTAGCATCCCAAAAGACGTGCTTAATCCTTGAATGAAGTAAATTGAGTAATGTATTGATGGAGTCACCTTTATAAGCCAAGATAATAAGATTTGATGTTCTTTTTATAGGAATTGAAAGCGTGCATTGATTGAATTGCGTTCGAATGGAATTAAAAATGCGCCAGTGTTCTTGAGGATTAGCTAGATTAACCGCTAAAAATCCTCCTGGAAGTAATATATGATGGCAGTGTTGAAAGAACAAATCATTATTACAATGATTAGGAAATGCATCTGCTGTGAAGAGATCTATTAATAAATGCTGATAACGAGACGAGGTGTGCTTTACATGTAAAAATGCATCTTGATGAATAATGTTTAATGGTTTAATCGTTTTGGTAAAGAAAAAATTAACTCCAACTTCAATGACATCTAAATTGCTTTCTACGCCATCAAATGAACAGGAACCGAGATGCGGCATGAGAGCATGAGCAACACCAGCTCCGCCTAATCCCAAAAGGCATATTGACCCATGTATTGTGCGCGCCAAGCATGTGAATGCATGAATATAATCTAAGCCAGGACGTTCAGGATGACGTCTGTCAATTAATGACTGCAAGGCTTGCGTTCCAAAAGTTAACCACCGATAGCGCCTATTTTGATAGATCTGAATTCCTGAACTATCATAGATGCAACGGCTAAAATAAGTTTTCCACATTATAATGATTTATTCTTGGGGCTGTCTTCACCACTAAGCGTACTATCGGTATCCGATTCATGATTTTTATTTTTTTCAAGTTCTCCTTCGAGAAATTGTTTAAGTTGTTTTTTTACTGACGGCTTATTTAAATCAGCTTTATTTATCGTTAACGCATTGGCAATTTTTTGTTGAATTTTATTTAGTAATGTTGGATCGATTTCTTTTTTAATTGCTACAAAATACTTTGTGATGGTAGGGCTATACGCGCCTCTTTCTACAGCAGTATTTAATGCTGATTGAGCGACGGCTTCAATTTGATTATTTTTATGTGTTTCATTTAACATCAATTGATTGTTTTTAATTAATTGAATGACTTGAAGATGTGCATCAAGGCGCTCTTCAATTGTATATGTATCATTGATGGGGCTTTTAATCAGTTCTAAAAGAGCATTGGCAAGATATTGTGTTTGATGAAGCGGTGATTTATCGTTTAACTTAATCTGATCATCATCGATAAGATGTATTACTTTTATATAAGCATCAATCTTATTTTTTATTGTAAAGGTTTCATCAATCGGTTTAATCATTATCATGATGAACCATAATGGCGTGGCTTTGTATCGTTCACCCAGTTTACTTAGTTGAGTAGCATTAAACTGATGAGGATTAAGAAGTGCTGCGTTTTTAATTAAAAATGGTGCACCACTAGATGCAATGCCAAAAGCATTATACGCGTCAAATGCATAGTTGGGATGTGTGCATTGAAACAAGCCATTATTTTTTGTGAAAATGGTTGGAAATGCTTCAGTTAATAAATTTTCTAAATAAGTACTACGATAGTGTATTTGTTCATTTGGATTGAGATCGTTTAATTTCAAGGTGTCAAAAGCAAGTAGACCTCTTAATGCCGCCTGTTCTCGTTGTTCAGATGACCTGGATGTGTTGGATAAAAGCATATCCACTTGGTATGCTGCATCCATTGAGGCTCGTCGATTATTCGCTGTAATTAATACGTTATTAATATCCAGCAACTCTTTGTTTAATTCTTCTTCAAATTCATGTTCTATATTATTTTGTATGTTTTCCAATAAGCGTAAATTTGATAAGGTAGAATGCGTCATCACTTGAGCTGCGTTTATAATCTCATCATGTGATGCTATATATTTGTATTTATCGCCCAAAATGGCAATATCATGTACCCAGGATACTAGGTTTTCGGCTGATTTATGAAATTTTAAATACGCATCGCTTTGATATTTATCACAAAAACGTGCAATCACCTCTTCTAACGTTTGAGTGTGTGGTTGTAATATAAGGTGAAGATTAAGTTGTTTATAGTTTTCTTGATGTTTATTAAGTAGACTAACTAACTCACGAATGTTTTTTTTGTCATCCGAACTCACGTTATTATTTGTTAAAAACTGAGCTAACAATGCATTTAACGTTTCTATTTTATGAATGGTTATTAATTCATTACGTATAAATGTTTCAATATATTTGGCTATTTGGATACGGTCTGCGTCATTTTCGTTCTTTTTGTAATCAATGAACCAGCGACTATGGGTTCTTTCAATATATTCATGGGCTTTAAATCCGTCTTGATTATCGCCAAGTAATATAGGCGTATTTGATCCAATAATCTGTCCAATATGAATCATAAATACATCTTTTATTGAATTTTCAATGCGTTCTAATTGAAGGCCTTTTTGATGTTGCGGATCTAAACTCATATACCATGTTTGAAATTTTTTAGATTGATTAAAAGCCATATCAACAATCTCATAGAGTTCAGGAGCAATTCTTATGATGGATTGTAATAATCGGAATTGTTTTTCAATATCGGCTACACGGGAGGTTTGTAGAAGATAATTTTTATCTAAAAGTTCATAAACTTCATTCTGGATAGTTAATATATCTTTGATTAAGCTGAATGATTGTTCAGGTGACTCATCAATTCTTGTCATGATCATCTCGTTTAGTCTTTATTTTTTAACTATAGACCAAATATAGGTCAAATGCAGATGCCAGAGTCAAATTTAAAAATTGTATCCTGACCTCACTGAGTGTGAAATTCCGTCTTGGCAAACGTTAGCGAAGCAATTGTAGTAGTTCAGCGCACAAAACCCTAGACTGCTTAGCCTTTGGCTCGCAGAGACGCAAGTTAGTTCGGAACGTTTTTCAGCCCCGGTCTATACGCTCGTAAAGACGAGATGGCTTCATTTTTAAAGCGCTCATTACTATATAAGCATCGTTTCCTGTTGTGTCTATTGAAACTTGCCTATCAACCCGGTATATTTGGGTCGATTTGATCAATTAAAGTATTTTATGTATTATCGATTGGCGTTAACTCCAAACTTCACAGAAGATGAATTGACTCAAGCGCTTTTAGCGCTTCCTGCGGGCATCACTATACTTGATTTGAGGAGCAATTACCTTAGCAGTAAAACAGGTGAGGAATTAGCACAACTGCTTTCAGCGCTTCCTGCAGGCGTGACTACGCTTTGTTTGAGCCACAATGACCTCGGCAGAAAAACAGGCGCTGAATTAGCACAAGCGTTTTCAGCGCTTCCTTCGGGCATCACTATGCTTGATTTGAGGAGCAATTACCTCAGTAGTAAAACAGGCGCTGAATTAATACAAGCGTTTTCAGCGCTTCCGGCCGGCGTGACTACGCTTGATTTGAGTTGGAATAACCTCGACAGTACAACAGGCGAAGAATTAACACAACTGTTTGCAGCGCTTTCGGCCGGCATGACTACGCTTAATTTGAGCGACAATAACCTCGGCAGAAAAACAGGCGTTGAATTAGTACAAGCGTTTTCAGCGCTTCCTGCAGGCATCACTATGCTTGATTTGAGGAACAATTCCCTCGGTAGAAAAACAGGCGCTGAATTAGCACAGCTGTTTTCAGGGCTTCCTGCTGGCCTGACTACGTTTGATTTGAGTTGGAATAACCTCGGCAGTAAAACAGACGAGGAATTAACACAACTGTTATCAGCGCTTCCGGCCGGCGTGACTATGCTTGATTTGAGTGAAAATCATCTCTGCATTAAAACAGGTGCTGAATTAGCACAAGCGCTTTCAGCACTTCCTGCGGGCGTGACTACGATTAAGTTGAGCCACAATGATCTCGGCAGTAAAACAGGCAAGGAATTAACACAACTGTTATCAGCGCTTCCGGCCGGCGTGACTACGCTTGATTTGAGTGAGAATCGTTTCGACCTTACAACAGGTGCTGAATTAGCACAAGCGTTTTCAGGGTTTCATTTGGGCGTGACTACGCTTGATTTGAGCAGGAATCACCTCGGCAGCAAAACAGGTGAGGAATTAGCTCAATTGTTTGCAGCGCTTCCTGCTCGCGTCACTACAATTGATTTGAGCCGTAACGACCTCAGCATCCAAATAGACGAAGAATTAAAACAAGCGTTTTTAGCGCTTCATTCGGGCGTGACTACGATTAATTTGAGAGGCAATAATCTCGGCATAAAAACAGGTGCTAAATTAGCACAAGTGTTTTCAGGGCTTCAGGCTGGCGTGACTACACTTGATTTGAGTTGGAATCACCTCGGCAGTAAAACAGGTGAGGAATTAGCACAAGCGTTTGCAGCCCTTTCTGCTGGAGTGACTACGCTTGATTTGAGTGACAATTACCTCGGCGGCAAAGCTGTTGCTGAATTAGCACAATTGTTTTCAGCGCTTCCTGCGGGAGTTACTACGCTTGATTTGAGTGGCAATGACCTCGACTGCAAAACAGGCGAGGAGCTAGTGCAAGTGTTTTCAGCACTTCCTGCGGGCGTGACTACGTTTTATTTGAGCCAAAATGGCCTCAGTAGACCAACCGATGCTGAATTAGAGGTGTACCTTGGTAACCTGCCCAGTCAGGTAAAGACGGTTAAATTGGATGACTCCATCATTGATGTCAATTCATTTTTAGCCGAACGATTACTTAAATCACTCTCGCCTGAGCCTGAAGGCGTTATGATTCCTTCTTTTGATATAGATGAGCTTAGAATGAGTCGCTTGATTGATGCATTGGATCGTAAAGGCACAGGCCTTGCCTTTTTAGCTTGTGCAAGGT
>CAZNVR010000023.1:0-14869 GCA_964576655.1 uncultured Legionella sp.
TGCCTGTGAGCCTTTATGGGCAATGTGCTGATTATGATGAAATTAATGCCATTGCTAAAAAATATAATTTACCTGTCATTGAAGATGCTGCGCAAAGTTTTGGTGCAACTTATAAAGGTCAACAATCCTGTGGATTAACAACGATAGCGTGCACGAGCTTTTTCCCCTCGAAACCATTAGGTTGTTATGGCGATGGTGGTGCGTGCTTTACAAATGACTCAGAGTTAGCGAATCGTATGGATGAAATTCGTTTGCATGGTCAATCAAAACGTTATCATCATACACGCTTAGGCATAAATGGTCGGTTTGACACGATTCAGGCCGGGTTTTTATTAGAAAAACTAGCTATTTTTTCTGAAGAAATTCAATTGCGTCAGCAAGTGGCTGATCGTTATCAAAAATTATTGCCGAATCATGTTAAAAAGCCTGCAATTAAATCACATAATACGAGTGTTTTTGCTCAATATACACTTGAGGTTGATGATCGTGATGCATTGCAACAGGAGCTTCAGGCAAGAGGTATCCCTACAGCGGTTCATTATCCATCTGGATTACATGAGCAACCTATTTTCAAAAAATTGTATCCTGGAGCCAAGTCATTTCCAAACACAGAAAAGGCAGCAGCTCGCGTGTTAAGTATTCCTATGCATCCTTATTTGACGTTGGATGATCAAAAGAACATTGCAAATGCGCTAACAGAGATTTTAGCTCTTGAAGAAGTGGCTGTTGATTAATTAAGGTATGCGTTGATAAACGTTTGGTTGGGCCAAGCAAGGCCCAATCTGCATGATTATGCGGTATGAGCAAGTTCTTGCGTTTTTCTACCGCGTTTTGCACTTTCTACACCAGGTTGATCAAACGGATTGATATTCCAAATAACACTTTGAACAAATACTTTATGCTCATACAATGAAATTAAAGCACCAATAGTAAACGGTGAGCAGTCAGCGATTCGAATATGATTTAAAGGCAGATTTCCTGGAATATAGCCATTTGGATTTTCTTTCTCATTTACACCCGTTGTTAAAACACGTATTTTATCATGGCACATGTCATTAATGAGCTGGTCATTAAACATATCCACGGTAATAAAATCAGCGGTCACTTTATGGGTTCCCTGACAAAGAAGCTGATAGTAACTGTGTTGGGCTTGGTTGCCTAATCCACCCCATATTAATGGCCCTGTAGAATGCTTAACTTTATTTCCCTGATTATCAATGCCTTTACCATTGCTTTCCATATCTAACTGTTGGATGTATGGTACAAATTGCTCAAGCTGTTGGGCGTAGGTGAGTGTTAATACGCTTTGCCTATTTAAAAAGTTATTATTCCATATGCCAATTAATGCACTAAGTATGGGTAGGTTATCTTCAAAATCAGCGTGTTGAAAATGCAAATCCATTTGATTTGCACCAGCTAATATTTGCGAAAAGGTCTCAAAGCCTAGAGCGATGGCGGTAATTAGATTGATTGCAGAACATAAAGAATAACGGCCGCCGACCCAGTCCCAAATGGGTAGTATGGTCTTAATACCAAATTGTAAGGCTTTTTCAGTATTTGCAGTGACTGCTATGCAGTGTTTACTAATGTTTTTTGACGAGCCAATCCATGCGATGGCTTTTTTAGCGTTATACAATGTTTCTTGAGTCGTGAAAGATTTTGAGGCAATAATAAAAAGAGTGGTTTCGGGTTGTAATTTGGCAACTGCATTTCTAAAGCCATTGGGATCAACATCGGAAATAAAATGATAATTTAAATCAGGTGAGGTGAGCTCCTGGAATGCTTTTAAGCAAAAACGTGGACCCAAATCAGAGCCACCAATGCCAATGTTGACGATATCTGTTATTGGCTTTCCGGTAAATCCAAGCCATTGGCCTTGTCTGATTTTGTCTGAAATTTGATGTATGGCATGTTTTGCTTCAATGACAGATGTCATCACATTTTGACCATCAACAAAAATAGGTGTAGAGCCTGATGCACGAAGAGCGGTGTGTAAAGCAGGCCGATTTTCGCTTAAATTAACCTTATCACCTCGAACCAATGCGCGAATTTTTTCAGGTAAATCGGCAGCATGAGCTAAGGAGAAGAGCAGTTCTAGTGTGTGTGCGGTGATGTGTTGATGTGAATAATCAAAATTAATATTGCATGCAAAGGCACTGAGTGATTTTTTTTTATTTAGTTTGTCGCAAGGGTAGCTTGATTCAAGTGCTTGGGCATGATGTGTAAGTAACTCCCACAGATCAAGTTTGGTTGTATTCATCATCTCATCTATTATCTATCTGATTCAATACATTGAATGATACTATCTATATGTTTGTTTGTTAAGACCATTTCCCTTAAAATACACGCTATCCAATAGGTATTGAGTTTTAGGTATTGATTATTATGTCTGACTTTTTTAAAGATTTTACGAAACGGCGTACATTTGCCATTATTTCTCACCCAGACGCGGGTAAAACCACGGTGACTGAAAAACTGTTGTTATTCGGAGGTGCTATTCAGTTAGCTGGTACAGTAAAGGGCAGAAAAGCCACTCGTCATGCAACATCTGACTGGATGGAGATGGAAAAAGAAAGAGGTATTTCTATCACAACATCGGTTATGCAATTTGTGCATAACAACCATGTCATGAATTTGCTTGATACGCCCGGACATGAAGATTTTTCTGAGGATACGTATCGTACATTAACAGCAGTGGATTCGGCTTTAATGGTTATTGACGTTGCCAAGGGTGTTGAGGATAGAACAGTTAAATTAATGGATGTCTGTCGTCTTCGTGATACGCCTATTATGACGTTTATTAATAAATTGGATCGTGAAGGTCGAGAACCCATTGAATTATTAGACGAAGTTGAAACAGTATTAGGTATTCAGTGTGCACCGGTGACCTGGCCTGTGGGTATGGGGAAACGGTTTAAAGGTATTTATCATCTGTATCAAGACACGGTTTATCTTTACCAACCAGGAAAAAATGCTCAAAAACAAGATGCGTTGCAAATTAAGGGTTTAAATAATCCGTTGTTAGACGAGCAATTAGGAGATGCGGCACAAGAGCTTCGTGAGGAGATTGAGCTGGTTAAAGGTGCATCTCATGCGTTTAACTTAGAGGCTTATTTATCTGGCAAATTAACGCCTGTGTATTTTGGGTCTGCAATTAATAATTTTGGTATCAAAGAATTATTAGATGATTTTGCCGATTACGCTCCATCACCTATGTCGCGTGCAACCTTAACACGTACGGTTGAACCTCAAGAAGATGCGTTTACTGGGTTTGTTTTTAAAATTCAGGCCAATATGGATCCTAAACATCGAGATCGGATTGCCTTTTTAAGAGTGTGTTCTGGTACGTATAAAAAAGGCATGAAATTAAATCATTTGCGTTTAGAAAAAGAAGTTCAGATTGCCAATGCGCTAACATTTATGGCGGGTGATAGAACACAAACTGAAATGGCGCTGGCTGGTGATATTATTGGTTTGCATAATCACGGCACGATTCGAATTGGTGATACGTTTACACAAGGTGAGCTGTTAAAATTTACAGGCATTCCCAATTTTGCTCCAGAATTGTATCGTGTTGTTCGCTTGAAAGATCCGTTAAAAAGTAAAGCTCTCATTAAAGGATTAATTGAATTGTCTGAAGAAGGTGCAACACAGGTCTTTAGGCCATTAAATAGCAATCAATTAATCTTAGGTGCCGTGGGCGTATTACAGTTTGACGTGGTGGCCCATCGTTTAAAACATGAGTACAAAGTTGATTGTGTGTATGAAGCAGCGAGCGTGTCTTGCGCACGTTGGGTCTATGCCGAAGATGATAAAGCGATGGAGGAGTTTCGTCAAAAGGCATATGATTATTTGGCTTTAGACGGCAGCGACACGCTGATGTATCTTGCACCTACACGCGTTAATTTATCCATGGCTCAAGAGCGTTATCCTAAAATTCAGTTTTCAGGAACACGTGAACATTAAAAAATGGGTTGTGTGATGGCAATACAATAATGCTTGGTCCTGCAGCGTGTTGCAGGACCAAGCATTCATATATAGACAATTGTTTTATTTTCCGCTGGTACAAGCGGCTTTGATTGTCTGTTCACCATGATTGGTTAATTCAATACGCCCGCCAGATGCAGCTTTTATATGAATCATATCCCCAGTATGTACAACCAACATCATGGCATCACCTTGAGATAGTGAAATATTATTTAGTGAGCCTGATTTGCGTAAAACCGTTAGAGAAAATAGATTGCTGTCATTTGTGCTGATAATGTTACATTTAGCTTCAATTGCCCAAAAAAAGATATTGTTAAATACTTGAGGTATATTGGGCGGTAACGTAAATTCATAGGACGTTGCAAGACCAAAGTTGTGTTCTGTTGCAGAAAAGGTACTCGTGCTAAATAAAGCAGTAGCGCCAAGTATAGCTAATCCAATTTTACGAAGCATGAAAATCTCCAAATAGTATTTAATACAAAAAATTGTTTGAGCAAAAAAGATATTTGCTATAAAGTCTATCTTTAGTTCAGTCCAACATCATACCATGGAAATTCTCTGTTTTTTTATCGGAGTGGCATTTTTTTGCATAAAAAAAATTCACGTATTGTTTTTTTTACTCGTTATACTGTTATTTAAACCACGCTTAAGTTTTTTGTGTTGGTTTCTTGTTGCTGTATTGTGGAGTTTTACGCATCAGCAATTGATGTCTGATCGATTCATGCCACAAACATCTGTGATCTCTCATGCAATATTACAAGGGTATATTGTTTCCATTCCATCGGTGTCAACGAATAAAACGCAATTTCAATTTCAAGCTGAACAATTAGATAATCAACCGGTTCAGGCACGGGTTCTTTTGTCTTGTTTTAAACATTGTCCTGATGTTCGTGTTGGCCAAACGTGGCAGTTGCACGTAAAATTAAAAAAACCTCAAAACTTAAGCAATCCTGGTGGCTTTGATTATGTGAGTTGGTTGCGATCCAGGCATATCACATGGACTGGTTTTATTCTTGGTCAAGCCGCACAACAGATTCATACGGCAAGCCCTAAAAAGCCCTTTTTAACATTGCGTCAAACCATGGCTGACACCTTGGCGAGCGTTGATCCTGATTTAAAAACCTTAGGCATTATTCAAGCGTTAACGCTTGGAGTAACTTCTCACATTGAAAAAGACAGTTGGGACTTATTCAGACGAACAGGCACTACGCATTTGATGGTTATTTCAGGCTCTCATATTGGTCTTGTAGCAGGGCTTACATATGGATTGGTGAACTGGTTATGGTGCCGATTAAGTCGTTTATGCCTTTTGATGCCTGCATCAAAGGTTGCGAGTCTTTTAGGTTTTTTAATGGCTGCTATTTACGCTATTCTCGCAGGTTTTGAAGTGCCTTCACAGCGTGCATTAATTGTTTGTTTTTTCATGTTTATTCGACCGTTTTGTAGCCAACGATTTGGTGTGTGGCAATCTTGGCGTTATGCTTTGTTTACGGTTTTAGTGTTAGAACCTCACTCGGTCATGATGCCTGGGTTTTATTTATCGTTTCTAGCGGTAGCTATTCTAGTATTGATTAACCAGCGATATACCCTGAAAGGGCTTCGAAAAACAATAGTAATGCAGCTAGCCTGTTTGGTTGGATTAATGCCTTTGACCTTGTTTTGGTTTTCATATGGTGCTATCAATGGATTGATAGCCAATCTGTTAGCTATTCCCTGGGTTAGTTTTATTATAGTGCCATTGGGTTTATTTACGGCATTTACAGCACATTGGTTTGTTTTGCCAACAGTGCTTGTTCTGTTAACGCATTCAATCGATTATTTATTTTATTATTTAACTTGGATTGATTCTTATTCGTTTATTAATTTAACGGTGTCATTGACGCAGTTTTTACCTCTGCTGGCGATTATAGTTGTCTTGGTTGTAGCCGTATTTTTACCGTTGCCGCAACTTTTTCCCGTTATGTTGATCACAGCGATTGCAGCCTGTTGTCCAGGACAAGAAAAAATAAAACAAGGTGAGGTAAAAATTGATGTGATGGATGTAGGACAAGGCTTGGCTGTGGTTGTACATACAGCTAAACATCGGCTTATTTATGATACTGGTATGAAATTTTACCAAGGTAGTGATATGGGGCAGATCGCTATTATTCCTTATCTTAAAACCCTGGGGGTGAATAGGATTGATAAAATTGTAATTAGTCATCCAGATTTAGATCACCGAGGTGGATTGGCGTCGTTAGAAAAAGCCTATCACGTTGATGAGTTAATTGTTGATGATCCTATGTTTTATCAACGTGGGACATCATGTCATCAATATTCAGATTGGAGCTGGGATGGTGTGTTGTTTCATTTTTTTCCTATTCATTTAGCAAATAATACCAAGAATAATTCATCTTGTGTGTTGCAGATTAAAACACCGGCAGGGCAGGTGTTATTGAGTGGCGATATTGAAAAATCAGCAGAACAATATTTAGTTAATACTTATAGACATCAACTGGCATCTAGCGTGTTAGTTATTCCCCATCATGGAAGTAAAACCTCGTCTTCAATGCCTTTTGTTTCACATGTTTCACCCTTGTATGCAATTGCATCTTATGGGTTTGATAATCGTTATCATTTTCCTCATAAACCAGCAATGGATGTTTATACAGCGATGAATATTCCAGTTTACAATACCGTGAATTGTGGCATGGTGAGTGTTCGGCTAAATACGAGTACATTTGCAGTGAGGACGACTAACCGCTGCGATTCAATAACCCATATTTGATAATATTTTGAATTTAATGTATTATTTGTGTCATTTTTTTGGATTGAGATTTGTAAATAATGACTCGATTTATAGCGATTTTGTTCAGTTTAGTTTCTTCAATAGCATATTCAGCTGTTCAATCCACAGATTGTATAAATCACCATTGTATGGCTGTGGTTGATGCCGGTAGTACAGGATCACGAGTTCATATCTATGCCTATGACATGGATGAGAAACAAGCTGCTGTTCATATCGAACACATTTGGTCAAATAAAACAAAACCAGGTCTTGCTCAAGTTGAATTAGAAAATATGGATGCATACTTAACGCATTTATTGGAGAATGCCCCGGTCAACAATATTCCTGTGTATTTTTATGCCACAGCAGGTATGCGCTTGATGTCGCAGCCTAAACAGCAATTAGCATATCAACGATTACAACAATGGTTTAACACACAATCTCAATGGATGTTGCAAGAAGCAAAAACGATAACAGGTCAACAAGAAGGAGTGTATGGTTGGTTGGCTGTGAATTATAAATTAGGAACAATACATTCTGATTCTAAATCGTTAGTTAGTGTGATGGATATGGGCGGGGCTTCTGTACAAATTGCTATTCCTGTGGAACACGCAGATGGAATAAAAACAGCTGATCTTGTGCAATTAACCGGTGTTGATCGCCCAATTACATTGTTTGTGCACAGTTTTTTAGGTTTAGGTCAAACAGAAACCTCTCACCACTACCTTAATGCACCTCATTGTTTTCCTTATGATTATCCATTGCCTAATCATACCACAGGGCAAGGAGATGCTCATTTGTGCCAAGCAGATATTTCCCGTTTGATTAACAGCGTGCATGATGTTAATGCGTTGATTAAACCGGTATTGGCTGCCAATCCAAATCATGCCTGGTATGCATTAAGTGGTTTACCTACACTGGTCAAAAACAAACCGTTTAATTTTATAGATAATCAATTTAAAAGTAATGAGTTATTACAACAAGCAGATACGCATTTATGCCATCAATCCTGGTATACGTTAAATCAACAATATGCGGATAATGATTATGCTTTTGTGAATTGTCTAACATCATCTTACTATTATGCTTTATTGGTGGATGGCTATGGTTTGCAACCAGAAGAAAGCATTCATTTTATGCCGGATGAAGACGAGCCTGACTGGACACTCGGTGTGGTGTTGCAAGCTGGTTTAAATCATCATACATTTATCTCCTAAGGACACTCACATGCAATCAACCATTGTGTTGCCTGAGCACAGCGAACTGGGCAAAAAATCAGCTTACAATCCACATTATAACCCCGATATTTTATTTGCCATTCCAAGACAAGGCAAACGGGATGAGATCGGTATTAAAGGCACGCTACCTTTTGTAGGGTTTGATCTATGGAATCATTATGAAGTGTCTTGGCTAAATGAAAAAGGCAAACCGCAAGTGGCTATTGCTGAAATTATTTATCCTTGTGAATCAGCTTGTATTATTGAATCCAAATCGATGAAATTATATTTTAATTCGTTTAATAATTCACGATTTCAAGATAGCGCAACGCTGCAACAGTTAATTGTTAATGATTTAAGTAGCAGGGTGGGTTTGCCAGTAAGAGTTAATATTATCGATTTACTTGATGCGCAAAGGGGCGAATATCATGCCAACATGTTGGGTACTTGTTTAGATACATTAGACATCGATTGTTCAATCTATACTGTTCACACTGATTATTTATTTATAAAATCAGACGAGTTAGTAGAAGAAACACTTTTTTCAAATCTTCTAAAATCCAATTGCCTAGTCACTCACCAACCTGATTGGGCCAGTATTCAAATTAAATACAAAGGCTATAAAATTGATCATGAAGGCTTATTAAAATATCTGATCTCTTTTCGTAACCACAATGAATTTCATGAACAGTGCATTGAACGTATTTTTGTGGATATCATGAACGCGTGCCAACCGCAGGAGTTAGCCGTGTATGGGAGATATACACGGCGAGGTGGTTTGGATATTAATGCCTATCGTGGAACAAGTATGATGGATCTCAACGAGGCAAATGTGCGCCTGATAAGGCAATAATTAATTCGTTTTCATATAAAATTATACGCCCTATAGTTAAGTGAATTTAAATACCTCTGTACATGACAAAAAAATCTGTCATGTACAGAATTTACTCTATTGAAAAGCTTGCTATTTTAGGTTCAACTAAAGCGATTAAATCACTAGCGGACATCACAATGGATTCAGTTGCTAAACCACAATTAAAAGCAGCTTTTTCAGCAGTTAAGATGCGTTCATCATAGTAGTTTTCTAAATTTAACAAGTGACCAAAGGGTGGCACTCCACCAATTAATAATCCAAAACGCTCATTTATCACTGCAGGGTCTTCAAATTCGCAGCGTTCTTTTACAAGTTCAGCAATGCGCTTCATGTCAACTTTAAGATGCGCTGGAAGATTAAACTGGTAATTTTTTTTGGATTGTTTACCTCGTAAAATTAATGCCTTAATGCCTTCATGTAATTGAGTACCTCGAACGCGAGCTGAATCTTCAGACGTAGGGGTAGGCTCATGAACCGTATGTTGAAAAGACATGTCGCGATCTTTTAATGAGCGAATAATCTCATTGCGAATATTTTCCATGCCGAAGAATACATGTGCTTTAATCCGGTTGCCTGCGATGCGTTTGGGATCGGATGGAAATAACGATGCTTCTCTGATATTTTTAAGTTTTAAAATGGTCATGGTTAAACGTTCTAATCCCATCCCAAATCCACCATGAGGGGGCATGCCAAATTTAAAAATACTTAAGTAGTCTTCAAAACTAGCAGGATCCATCTCTTTAAGTCGAATACCTTCTAACATGGATTCATGCGTATGTCGTCTTTGTCCACCGGAGGTGATCTCAGTTCCTGCACACAGTAAATCAAACGTGTTGGTTAACTCTGGATTCTCGTCTTTAGGGTATGAATAAAAAGGACGTTTGCTGGTTTTCCAGTCAGTAATAAATACTAAATCCGTGCCGTGTTGTTCAAGTGCATACTGACATAATTCTTTTTCAGCAGCAGGGCTTAGATCATCTTCGCCTCGTTCATCAATTCCTGTGCGTTCAAAATAGATCTCTTGAGCTTCTGCAAACGTTAATCTTGGAAAATCAACATCCATGGGTGCTTTAATAATGACATCATTTAAGAGTTGTATTTCATTGGGACATGCTTGGTGTAAATGAGCAACAATCGCCTTAATTGCACCTTCCTGGATATCCATGAGCTCACTCCAATGCTCAAAAAAACCCATTTCAAATTCAAATTGTTTTCCTTCCGATAGATGACGAGAGGTATGTGATTTTTCAGCACGGAAAAAAGGCATTAAAGCAAAAACACGTTCGTTCACACCAACCATGACTTGTTTATAAAGCTGGCTGCTTTGAGCAAGCGTTGCTGTGTGACCGAAATAGTCTACATTGAAAAATTCAGCGCCACCTTCACTCGATGCTCCGATCATATTAGGTGAAAAATATTCAACGGCATCAACAACGTCATGCATGTACTGTCGATAAGCATGAGCGATTTCTGCTTGGATGGTAAATACGGCTTGAATTTTTCGATTACGAAGCGAGATGGCGCGATGATCGAGAATAAAATCAATTTCTGAAGGAATGTCAGGTTTAGTGTATTCAATTTCAGGCACGGCTGTAATAGCAACATCAACAGTAATGACCGGGTTAATGAGCTCAACATGACTATGCGCTTGAGGATTAGCAGATACCTCTCCGATAATAGTGACGACTGATCCTACTTGTAGCGTGCTGATTTTTTTGTATTCTGTTTTGTCTTCAAGCACGACTTGGCTTAAGCCTTTTCTATCGCGAATAATAAGAAAGTGAATTTTCCCAAGAGAACGCAACGCATGAATCCATCCACGAATTCTTACAGTTTCACCAATATGCTCAGGAAGTTGCGTGGAAAGAAATCGATTCATCATGTTGTAGGGTCTCCGTTATGAGCTTAAATTTTAAAAGGCGATTGTATAGTAATATGAAGATTCAGTGAACAATCGTGTTAATTAATTACGTGGGTTTGTTGGATCTAAATCCAACAAACCCACGGATGAACATAATCAATAAACATATTAAAAATACAGGCCAATCGCTTAAATAAACCCATGGTGTACTGCCTGTTGCAGGCATAATGGAGCCTTTTAATACGCCGGAACTAAATACAGGAAGCGAATCCACTATTTCACCGAGGTTATCGATAATAGAAGATAAGCCATCATTGTTAGACACAATTTGGTAACGTCCCGTTTGCATTGATAACACTTGAGACATTTGTAATTGTTGATACACCGCCAGTGAATGGCCAAACCAACCATCATCACTGATTGATACAATCCATTCAGCCTCGGGGAGTTGTTTACGGAGTAATTGTGGAAAGGCCACTTCAAAACAAATCAAATTGGCAATAGAGTGATTTTGTATGGTGATGAGTGATTGCTTTGGTTTGCCTGATCGCATATTGGCTGCAGGAATGGCTAACCATTGGCTTAACGGTTGAAAGAGTTTAGGGATAAATTCACCAAACGGCACTAAGTGTTGCTTTACATAGGAACCTTGTGCGTTACCTAAGGTTGAGGCTGTATTGTAATACGCGTTGTCATCAAAGGCCGTGGCTTGAGGTATACCTAGTAAAATGGCCGTGTTTTCGTTTTTAGCACGTTGATCTAGATTGCCTAAAAAATCACTAACATAGTTAAGGGGTAATGGAATCGCTGATTCAGGCATTACAATGAGTTGTTGATGGCCAATCAATTGATTGGCTTCATGTTCATATCGTTGCAAAATATCCCAAAACAATTGCTCATCCCATTTGTCTCGCATGGAGACATTGGCTTGAATGACACTGGTTGAAATAGCAGGCGTGTGTGTTGTGCTCCATGGATGATTTTTTAATAACAAAGGCGCTAATAATAAGCTGACAAAAGCAATAATCCATGGATAACGTTTATCGCGATGAACGTGCACACTCATGGCTAAATACGTACTGGCAAGGCATGCAAAAAAACTCACCCCATATATACCGACGATGGGAAGCAAGTATTTAAGTGGCGTATCAAATTGCCCCACACCTAAAAGCAACCATGGAAAGCCTGTCATGAAGGTTGCACGAAATGCTTCCATTAAGCACCATATCGCGCTGAATAAAAAACAATTGAGCAAGCGGGATGATGGGGTAGCTAGTTTTTGATAGATTAAGCAAACCAACGCCGGAAAAAGGGCTAAATAACCAACAAAAACTAACGTAATAAAGGCCGATAAGATGGGATTAAGATGGCCGTAGGTATGAATGCTGACATAAACCCATGAAACACCTAAGCCAAAAAAACCTAATCCAAAGATAAAACCTGTATAAAATGATTGTTTAAGTGTTTGATGTCTTAATTGAGCAAATAATAAGGCCAAGCCTAATAACGCGAGCCCTGGAATATGAATGGGTGCAAAACCACAGGGAATTAGCAAGCCTGCAAATAAGCTGCGCAAATAAGTTGCGTATCGACCAGAAAGAATCCTGGTTTGAAATAGTGTGTGAATGGGTGTTTGATTCATGAAAGATATGATAATGTAAATGATCGTCACGATAGTGTAGTTGTGGAAAAAGGTCAAGTTTTTTACATTTTAGCAGGGTACAGGTTCTACATTTTAGGATATACACGTCACCCTTATGCCTTGTCTTTAAGTCTATATGGAGGGAGTTCATGCATAAAATAATGATCGCAGGAGCGGGTAAAATAGGCAGCATGATTGCATGCTTGCTGGCAGACTCAAAGGATTATGAGATTCATTGGGTGGATGTCGATTTTAATGGGGTTGATGCCAGTCGATTATTAAACGTGTTACCTGATATCAAAACCATTCATTTAACTATTTCAGAACTTGATCAAGTACAAGATTATATTAAACAAAATGCAATTACGGCTCTTATTTCTTGTTTGCCTTATTTTTTAACCGTTCATGCCGCCAAAGCCGCGCGCAATACCAATATACATTATTTTGATTTAACAGAAGACAGGCAGGTGACGAGTGAAATTAAATCCATTGCCAAGAATGCAACATCAGCATTTGTGCCTCAGTGTGGTTTAGCACCTGGATTTATCAATATTGTTGCCAATAGTTTATTGCAAGAGTTTGAACAATGCCATTATGCACGATTACGTGTAGGAGCGCTGCCTCAAGATACGAGTAACGCATTAAAATATGCATTGAATTGGTCAACGGATGGTTTAATTAATGAATATGGTAATCCGTGTTTAGGTATAGAAGACGGACAGCCTGCTGTATTAAAACCTCTAGAAGGGCTTGAAACAGTGCAAATGGATGGGTGTGATTATGAAGTGTTTAATACCTCAGGAGGTTTGGGCAGTTTGGTTGAACTGTATACAGATAAAATTCAGACGCTTAATTATAAAAGCATTCGATATCCCGGGCATTGTGAAAAGATGCGTTTTTTAATGAATGATCTGGAGTTAAATCATGATAGAGATACGTTAAAACGTATTTTAGAACGTGTGTTGCCTAAAACATATCAAGATGTCGTGGTGATTTATGTTTCAGTTGAGGGAATGAAACGTGGTGAGTTAATTGAACAAAGTTATATTAAAAAAATTTATCCTTGCAAAATACATGAGCTAGAGTGGTCAGCCATACAAATCACGACGAGTGCAAGTGTTTGTGCGGTTGTTGATTTAATTTTGACTCAAAAACAACGTGTGAAAGGGCTTTTTTTACAAGAAACCTTTAGCCTGGATGCAATATTAACGAATCGTTTTGGTAAGTATCTAAAGTAATAGGTTGGGGCTCGACCCAATGAGCTCAACAAACAGCCTAGTGTTGGGCCAAAACCTAACTTGTAAAAAGGATAACCATGGATGTTTTAAATCAATTACAACTTAAAGCTAAAAATGCTGGTGCTTATAGCGGTCATGAATGGATGAGTCAATTAACCAGCTCATGCATTCAATCCTTTGATCCGTCAACTTCTCATGCTATTGCAGAGGTTTCACCTTGCACGCCCAAAGATTATGAGTATGTTGTTCAACAAGCGCAAAAAGCGTTTCTTGAATGGAGAATGATACCTGCTCCACAACGAGGTGAGGTGATTCGTCAAATTGGCCAAGCATTGCGTGAATCAAAACATCACTTAGCGCATTTGATAACATTGGAAATGGGTAAATCATTTCAAGAAAGTTTAGGGGAAGTGCAAGAAATGATTGATATTGCAGATTTTGCAGTAGGTCAGTCACGCATGTTATATGGCCAGACAATGCATTCAGAGCGCCCCTATCACCGCATGTATGAGCAGTGGCATCCGTATGGCATTGTGGGGATTATTTCAGCGTTTAATTTTCCAGTGGCGGTTTGGGCCTGGAATGCATTTATTGCTGCTATCTGCGGCAATGTTTGTATATGGAAGCCTTCGTCAGAGGTAGCCCTCTGTGCTATTGCTGTGCAACATATTTGTAATTCGGTTTTACAAAAAAATAACAGTCCTGCTATTTTTTCTTTGATTATTCCAGCTTCTCATGAAATCACTAACACCATGGTATGTGATAAACGCCTGCCTTTGATTTCTTTTACAGGCTCAACAGTGGTAGGACGACAAGTCTCATCACTCGTGGCTGAGCGTTTAGGGCGTTGTCTTCTTGAATTAGGAGGCAATAATGCCATTATTCTTGATAAGTGCGCCAATTTAGCGCTGGCAATTCCTGCAATTGTATTTGGAGCAATAGGCACAGCCGGGCAGCGTTGTACGTCAACCAGACGATTATTTGTCCATAAAAGCTTGTATGGCGAGGTGATGTCGCGTTTAAAGCATGCCTATGCTCAAATTACCATTGGTTCTCCTCTTGATACGAAAAATTTGATGGGGCCATTGGTGAATGAGCATGCCGTTGAACAATATAAAAATGCTATTGTTCAGATCAAGGCTCAAGGGGGGTGTATTGCATTTGGTGGGCAGGTGATTCACGGAAATTATGTTCAGCCAACGCTTGTGACGGAATTGACGAATGATTGTGAATGGGTTCAAGAAGAAACATTTGCACCTATTTTGTATGTGATGTCGTATGAT